>JAOAEP010000157.1 GCA_026416755.1 bacterium
AGCTAATGCTATCCCACATCCTTGTCCAATTCCATGTCCTAATGAACCATTTATTATACTTATTGTTGGTAAATTTATATCAGGAATACTTCCAAATTTTGAATTTTTACTCCCAATTTTATCAATAATTGAATGGTCCAAATATCCTAAATCTCCTAAAATAGGAAACAAAGAAATAGCACCATGCCCCTTGCTTATAACTAATCTATCACAATTTAAATTTAAAATCTTTCCATAGTATAAAAGAACTAAGATCTCAATACATGAAAGTGAAGATGCTATTCTTGTTTCAGGTACTTTTAGATGAAGTTTTAAAGTTTCTTTTCTTATAAAAGTCGCTTTTTCTTCAAGGAATTTAAAAAAATTTTCCTCTTTCATACTTGATAGAAAATTATTTGACTACCTTGATTTTCAAATTTAAAAGGAACAAAAAGCCCTTTTATTTCTTCTTTTATTTTTTGGTGTAATTCTGGTGGAGCAAAAAATAACATAAATCCCCCTCCGCCTGCTCCAAGAAGTTTTCCTCCTATTACTCCTATTTTTTTTGCTTTTTCATAAAGTTCATCAATAGTAGGATTTGATATTTTTTCTGACAAAGACCTTTTAAACTGCCATGCTTCATCAAGTAATTTCCCAAATTCTTTTAAATCATCATTTCTTACAAGAATCTTTATCCCTTCTTCTACCATTTCATGTAAAATTTTAAGTTCATATTTTTTCTTTTCTATATTTTTGATTTGTTCACTTGCAATTTCTGAAGCATATCTTGATATTCCAGTGAAATATAATAGTAAGTATTTTTCAAACTCTTCTTTTTTGCCTGGAGGTAAAATTACAGGTTCTACTACAAAACTATCATCGGGTAAAAATGTAATTTTATTTAAACCACCATAAGCAACTTCTATCTGGTCTTGACAACCAACATTTTCCTTTAAAACTTCTTGTTCTATATAAATTGCTTCTTTTGCTAATTCTTCTTTTGATTTAATTTTTCCTAAAAGTCCATATAAAGCATTTAAAAGACCAACTGTAAAAGATGAACTTGAACCAAGACCAGTTCTTGCAGGAAGATCACCGTCATGGTGTATTTCAACTCCAAAGTCAATATTTAAATATTTCAAAACTCCTCTTACTGCTGGATGTTTAATTTCCTCTATTTCTTTTACCATTTCAATTATTGAATATACAATTCTGTGCTTATGTTCAAAAAATGGTGGAAGATGTCTACAGGAAATGTAGCAATATTTATCAATCGTTGTGGTCAAAACAGCACCTTTATTATATCTATACCAACAAGGATAATCAGTCCCTCCTCCAAAAAAAGAAATTCTAAAAGGTGTTCTCGTAATTACCATTTTTATTAAAATTCATAAGAAAAAAATACAAAAAATCCGTTTTCTTCTGCATATTTCAAAATTTTTGGTGAACATGAATGAACTACAAAAAGTGAAAATTTTTTATGTGGAATACTTTTATTTATTCGCTCAAGACGTTTTTTAAAAATATCTATGTCCTTTAATTTTAAATGTGTTTTTGCTTCTCCTATTATATAAATTTCCTCTCCATCTTTTTTACCTTTTCCATATATGTTTATTTCCTCTTCTTGCCCATCGGGATACTCAATAAACTTTCTTAATAATCTTTCTGTTAAATCTATACCATGTCTTTCTTTTAAAATTTTGGGAAGTGCTTTATACGCTTGATTTTCTAAATCAAAACCAATTGAATGTGAAATCCCTCCCAATTCTTTTTGTATATTCTTTACTGTTTTAGTTAAACTTCTCAACTCTTCCTCTGTTTTTCTCTGTGCTTCGGCTAATTGGTTCAATCTTTCTTCTGTCTTTTGCTGTGCTATGGTTAGTTGATTTAATCTTTCTTCTGTTTTTTGTTGTGCTATAGTTAGTTGGTTTACTCTCTCGGTTAGTTGGTTTAATCTTTCTTCTGTCTTTTGCTGTGCTATAGCCAGTTGGTTTACTCTCTCAGTTAGTTGGTTTAATCTCTCTTCTGTTTTTCTCTGTGCTTCGGCTAACTGATTTAATCTTTCCTCTGTCTTTTGTTGTGCTATAGTTAACTCATTTAATTGTTTCTCTGTTTTTTCTTGTGCAATAGCAAGAGATTTGACTATACTTTTTAATTCTTCAAACTCTTCTCTTTTTATAACGTATTCCTCTCTCAAAAAATCATAGAGTGCAATAACAGCATCTTTTAATTCTGCTGGAAATTTTTCAAGTACTTCTCCAAATTTTATCATCTTAACTCCTTTTCCATTACAATTTTATCACATTTTTTTTACAGCACCAAGTTTGTAAATTATAAAATTTTCGTTTCTTTCAATTGTATCAAAATTATGTAAAAATTTATGTTTGCCTTCCAATTTCAAATATTGCTTCCAATCAATAAGAATAAGCAAACTATAATTTTTTCTAATCAGATTTTTGATTTTATTTTCGTTTAAATCAGTACTCCCAATATGTAATCCTTTTCTTTCTGAATAATAAACATAAGCAGAATTCCAGTCATAATTAGGAAAACAAATTATTATATATTCATCTAACTTTGTTTCTCTTTTAACTATTTCTCCTATCTGAAGAGCTAAAGGTGCATCAAATTTATGATATCTATAAGCAAATTTAAGAGAAAGTAAGAGATTAAAAAACAAAAACGTTATTAAAAATGTTTTTTTTGAATAGTAATTTTTAAAAAATCTCTGTAAATATAAAAGCCCTTCTGTGCAAAAAATAGAAACGATAGGTGTAATAACCATATTGTAATAATGATGACATTGAACTTTTATAAGAATAAAATAAAAAAGGAATGATGATATTGCTAAACAATAAAAATATTTATAATTTTCCCTATTTCTAATCATAAAAAGCCCTATCCCAGTAGGAATTAAAGTCAAATGTGTTAAAAGTTCAGGAAATAGATTTAAAATTCCTTGTTTATAGGTTTCAAAAATAAATCTTTCTGCAAGTGTTCCAAAATTTCTTATTCTATATGCTTTATCTGCTAGGGTTAAAGAAAAATGCCCATATGCTAAATTCATTTCCTCACAATACATTTGCCATCTAAACATCAATCCAATAGGTATCAAAAGAGATAAAAGTAAAATGAATTTGTTGAATTTTTTATTTTTAAATATTGCTAAATAAATAATTGGAATAAGAAAAAAAGGACCATATAGTGCTTTATGAAGAAAAGATATTGAAGAAATAATTATTCCAATTAACCAGTAATATATATTTCCTTTTAAAATTGCATATGAAAAAAAATATAAAAATCCAAGAATTGTTGCTATTACAGTTGGTTCCATTAAAAATGTTCTGTTAAAATGAATATTTATTGGAATGGATAAATAAATAAATGTGGCAAGGAGAGAAAAATTTACATCTGATGTTAGCAAAAGTAAAAGTTTGAAAAAGAAAAAAGTACCTATATATGCCATAATAATTGAAACAACCCTACCCCATATTTCAGATGGAAAAAATATTCTATAGAAAATACATACAATTGCTTGATAAATGGGGAATTCAAGAAGCAAATATCTTTCTTCGCCTTCACCGAAAACATCAAGTTCTGTTTTAAAAAAATTTATTCCATTTTTATAAAAATTTCTTACTACTGTTGCTGTTTGAGTTTGTCTAAAAGAATAAGTGTCAAGGATTGGAATGTTGATATGGTAAACTAAAATAGGTAAAAAAAATAAAAAAATTAATAATAATTTTTTCATTTTTTTATTTTAAATATTTTTAAAATTTTTTTCAATTTTTTATAAACGTTGAATAAATAAGAGTAAAAGGAATGGGGAATAGGTAAAAGGACATAGTATAAGTATATTTTAAAATTTAAAGGAAGATTTTTATGAGCCAAGATGAGTGCTTCTAATCCAAATTTTTTATATCCACTTAAGATAAATGCTTTTGCCATATAAGTGTAGTACTCTGAATAATTCTTTCTTAGTTCCAATCTCGGTTTATTATAATTTTGGGGCCAAAATTTTTGGTGTTGCTCTTTTTCAATTTCTTTAAAAACATTATACATCCTGTGATATGGGGTATAATTTTCTATACATTTTTTCCATCCACGTTTTGCAATTTCCAATCTTTCTTTTTCATTTTTTAGATAATATTTTACTTTATCTATAAGTTCTTTTTCATTATCAAAACAATCAATTTCTTTCCCTATCTCAAAATATTTTTCCAAATGAGGGACATATTCAGTTAACATAAATCCACCTTGAAGCATTACTTCAAAAATTCTACCCTTCCATTGTTTTTTATTATTAAATGTCTTTGTAAAACATAAGTTTATTTTGCTTTTCCTAAAAACTTCATTCATTTCTATAAAAGATAAATATTTTCCCCAACCGTGTCCTGCAAGGAATAAATCTATTTTCAAATTATTTTTCAAAAAATTAATATATTTTTCTCTATCCTCTGTCTTAAAGCCAATAAAAGAGACATCATATATTTTTTCAATTTTATCCCATTCAGGATAGGAAGGTATTCCATCACAAGGTAAAGTATGAATTACTTTTACATTAAGTTTTTTATACTTTTCTATTGCTTCTATTGAATGGGTCACATAAAAATCAAAATAAGGTATCCAGTATTTTGTATAATTCTCAAACCTAAATTCATCATCAAAAAACCATCCTATAAGTGTAGATTTTTCTCTTATTTTTTTTAGTGTTTCTATAGTAAATTCATAATAACCAGAAAGATATATAACATAGTCAGATTTATAATTTTTTACAATTTCTAATACTTCTTCATTCATCTTTTTTATCCCAATTTCTACAATTCTTTTTTGGAAATCATATGGCAATACATCTTTGAAAATTTTTTTAAGAGGGTCAACAAAATATAAGTCAAAAGGACATGTTAACTTCAGACAGGAAGAGGCATATTTGTAAATTTTTTTGATACTTAAATCATTAAGAGGCGTTAGAATTAAAACTTTTTTAGGATTATTTATTTCCATATCAAAGTAAAATTATATCTTCTTCTAAAACCCCAGCAGATTTCAGTAATTTATAATATTTTTCTTTGTCTTTAAAACAACTTATAATAATTTTAAATTTTTCTTTTTCTTGCATTTTAATTCTTGCTAATCTATCTAATGTCAATTTTTCCATTTTCACATTAAATTTTCTACCTAAATAAATTATAAGAAAGGTATATTTATCCTTGCCTATAAAGTAAATATTTTTAATATTTTGGGGTATTATATGATGATAAAAAATATAAAAACAGTTTCTTACTTTACATTGCCTTTTTACTTGAAAAATTATTTGCCAATATATACAACCATATATATATAAAATTAATTTTCCAATTTTTACAATCAAAAATTTGCCCTTTTTCTTTTTTAACTCTTGTAGAGTCATAGTTTCTTTTATTATTTTTAATATCTTGGTAAGTTGTTTTATTGTTATAATTTCTGTAAAGATAATAAAAAATACTCTTAATTTTTTAAAAAAAGGAATTTCAAAGTTTTTGCTTTTTAAACATTCTATTGTCCAATTTCCAAATCTTTTGTCTGATAATACCATTTTTAATAATGTTTCTTTGTCTATATTCTTTTTCTCTCTCAAATATTTAATCCCCATATTTTCTTCTAAAGGATATATTCTTTTTGTAATTAAAGTATTTAAAGCAGTTGTGGACATATTTAAACCATCATGAGGACCCATATAGTCAAAACTTCCACTTTCTCCGGGATGCCAAGTATGATATAAAAATTCCTCTTTAGACCATATTTCTTTTAATCCATAATTTTTTAATCTAAAAGTCATTTCATAAACGCCACATATATGACCGAGATAATCTATATGTTCATCTGCTCCACCTATTGATATTAAATGCTCTTTTTTTGCACACATGCATGCTCCATAGTTGAGTAAATGAATAGGGTCTTTAAGTTTATCTATATCTGTTTTTCCATCCCATCTTAATACCCTTCCTTTTCCTAAAACTTCTTCAAAAGATGGATAATTAAAAGGATAAAATTTTTTATTTTCATTTCTTATTTCATCTATGTGCAAAACAATATTCGGATCTTTTTCAAACTCTTTAATTATTGTTTTTACAAATGTTTCTTTTACCATTGCATCACTATCAGGAATACAAATAATTTCTCCTTGGCTTAAAATAATTCCTATGTTAAACATAATGTGTTTATGGTAATAGACATTTTTGGGCATTTCTAATATAACCCATTTATCTAATATTGGAAAACCTTTTTCAATTGATTTATAAAGTTTTTCTTCAATTTCCTTTGCTTTCCTGTCATAATATTCAATCCATATAATTTCATATTTCTCTCTATCTATTGTTTGTTTATTAAGATATTCAAGAATATGAAAACTATGCCTTACAGACCAATCAATTAGAATTATACTAACCTTTGGATTTTTTAAATTGTTATTTAAGTAAATTATTTTCATTATTTTTAATTATTGTAAAATTTATTTTTTATAACAAAAATACCATCTCTTGGATTTTGTAATTGCCAGTTTGTTTCAAATGGTTTACAGTCAGTTATTTCAAAATTTATAGCATTTTCCCATATGTCTATCTCAATCCTTTCTCCTGTGGCAAATTGAATTTTCCCTTTTCTTAAAATTAGTTCTATTCTATAACTCCCTATAGTTAAATTTGTTGGGCCAAATTCTATTTTAATTTTTTTAATTTTAGGATCGAAATTTTTATTATGGAGTTCTGCGGAAGCACCTGAAAATATCATGATATTGTTTTTATCATATATCCTAAAAACAATATGATATTTCTCTTCAATTTCTCCTTCAAGTTCTATATGTAAAATAATTTTTTCATCAAATTTAAAACCAGTTTTCAAATTACCATTTTCATCATATATTTCTACTTTTTTAAAATAAAATTTTTTATACTTTATCTCCTGGTCATTTCTTATCCTTACAGGTGAAATTCCGTATTTTTGTATAAATTTTTCTTCATATTCTCTTGTAATTTCATCACTTCTTCCAATTTTTTCAATTTTCCCTTTTTCCAACCATATTACTTTTTCACATAAAGCTCTTATAGCAGACATATTATGACTTACAAATAAAACAGTTCGCCCTTCTTTTGTAATACTATCCATTTTACCAAGACATTTTTTTTGAAAAGAAATATCTCCAACAGCAAGGACTTCATCAACAAGTAAAATATCAGGTTCAAAATGAGCAGCAACAGAAAAAGCAAGACGAACATACATACCAGATGAATAATATTTTACAGGAGTATCAAGAAATTTTTCCATCTCTGCAAATTCAACTATTTCATCAAATTTTTTATCTATCTCTTTTTTCTTCATTCCAAGCATAGCACCATTTAAATATATATTTTCTCTTCCTGTAAGTTCCGGATGAAAACCAATTCCTACTTCAAGTAAACTCCCTACCCTTCCATAAACTTCTGCATAGCCATCTGTTGGTTCTGTTATTCTTGATAAAATTTTAAGTAATGTAGTTTTGCCTGCTCCATTTGGCCCAATTATTCCTATTACTTCACCCTTTTTTATTTCAAAACTAACATCTTTTAATGCCCATATAAATTGGTCATTTTTTTTCTTTTTTCTTTTAAAAAAGTTTATTATTTCCTCTCTAATTGTTTTATAAGGCAATCTTTCTCCTATTCTATATTTCTTACTTAATTTTTCTACTTTTATTACTGTTTCCATATTTTATATTACATCCGCAAATGACCTTTCCATATTTTTAAAAAAGTAAATACCACCTATAAAAAGAATAAAGATAATAAAAATGGAAAAATACATCATTTTTATTGAAGTTATTTCTTTCCCTAATATACACCATCTAAAACCTTCTATAACACCTACCATTGGATTTAAACCATAAATTAACCTAAATTTTTCAGGAATTATTGAAGTAGGATAAGTAATTGGAGTTAAAAAAAACCATACCTGAATTAAAAAGTTCATTATATATCTAACATCTCTGTAATAAACATTTAAAGCAGATAAATATAAAGAAACTGAAAATGCAGTTAGAATAGAAATTAAAATAAATATAGGAAGATAAATTATGTTACCGGTAGGAGAAATTTTATAAAAAAGTAAGAAAAAAATTAAAACAAAAAAAGAAATAAGAAAATCAAGAAGATGACTTAAAATTGAGGAAAGTGGTAATAGAATTTTGGGGAAATAAATTTTTGTTACTACATTCTGGTGTCTTACAATACTTTCAACTGCAAATAATAAACTGTTTGCAAAATATGTCCAAATAATTAGTCCTGTATAAGAAAAAATAGGATAAGGAATATTATCAGATGGAATTTTTGCAAATTTCCCAAAAAATAAAGTAAAGATAATCATCATAAAAAGTGGTTGTAAAATTGCCCATCCAATTCCAAAGATTGTCTGTTTATATTTAACTTTTATATCTTTCCAGATTAAAAAAAATAAAAGTTCTCTGTATTCGTATATTTCCTTTAGATTAACCGCTTGCCACCTATTTTTCGGTTTTATTATTATTTTTTCCATTGTTTAATATATTTTAAACAAATTAAACAATTTTGTCAATAGATACTACCTACGGATAATTCTAACTTTTATTTAAAAATTTTTTATTTCAATCAACCTCTTTAAATTTTTTTAATTTTTTTCATAATTTTTTTCATCAAATGGAAGTTTAGAAAAAACTTTCTGCGTTCATTTTTATTTGGATTTTTTTCTGTATTTTTAAATTTCAAAAGTTTTATTTTTATATAGATTTATACCTCTTTAAAAATACTCACACGTAACTTTGCCTTTTTCATTAATTTTATAATCTTTTCTCTATCTTTTGGACCAAAAAATTTATAAAAGTTGTTATTAAATATTCCGGTTTTCCTATTTTATATATTTTAAATTTTTTATTAGAAATTCAAGTTTATCTGTAATTTCTTCAATTTTTTTTATTTTATTTTTTATTTCATCATTATTTGACTTGTTGATATTTTTTTTCAAATTTTTAATGTATTCTCTGACCTCTTTTATCCTTTTTTGAAGTCCTATTTGAAGTTTATTTATAATTATTCCTTCTATATCTTCATTTGCTTTAAATAATGCTCTTGTATGTCCTTTTTTCCAAACTTTTTTAATAGCATTCCATTCTTCAAGTTTTTTTAAATTTAAACTTACATTTGCTTTGCTTATCCCAAGTTCTTTTGTTATTTGCCCCGGAGAAAGTGGTTCAGAAGTTAAATATAAAAGAGCATCTATTTGACAAGTAGCTCTATTAAGTCCAAGTCCTTCACCTATATTTCCAGCCAGTTCTATAATTTTTTCTTTTAATTCATCCATTTGTTTAATTTGTTCTATATATTTTAAAATTTTTACAAAAAATTAAAATAATTTTTCTTGTTCTTGAAGAAAATAATAATATGGAACAATGAAAATTTCTGTATTTTTAAATTTTATCTTTTCTTCCAAATTTAAATTGACAACATACGCTTTCTTAACATTATATCTCTCAATAAAATTTTTTAAACTTCGTGGAATTTCAGGTGTTTGCATCTTTTTATATTTCACTTCTATTGGTATAAGAGTTTGCCCTAAATCAATAATAAAATCTACTTCACTTTTATCTTTTGTTCTCCAGAAAAAAATTTTGTCCATAAAGTTTAACCTTTCTTTTAGAAGAGCAAAAACAAAGTTTTGAAAGGTAAAACTTAAAATTTTTATGTCTTTTAAATTTTCAAATAAATTTCCAAAAATTCCAATGGCAAAATTCTTCATTCCAATATCATAAAAATATATAATAGGTGACTTCTTTATTTCTTTTTTTATGTTTTTAAAATAGGGACTTATTTTTTTTATTATAAATGTTTTTTCAAGGTACCAAATATAATCTTTTAATGTTTTTATAGAAATACCTATTGTTGAAGAAATTTCTGAGTAATTTATTAGATTCCCTATATATGAGGAAAGAATTTTTATTAATGAAGTAAAAGAATCTATTTTATGAATTTTTAGAAGATAAGAAATGTCTTTAATTAAATAACTCTGATATATTTCATTTATTATTTCTAATTTTTCATTGGTTTTGTCCGTAAGAATAACTTTTGGATAACCTCCAAAATTCATATATTCTTCAAATAACTGTTCTGACAGGTTTTTTTCAAGTTTAAAAAATTCATATAATTTATTCTCATATTTATAATTTGTCTTAAAATTAACAAATTCTTCAAAACTTATAGTAGATAGTTCAAAAATTTTTTTTCTTCCTGCAAGTGATTCATGAATTTTTTCTTTCAATTCTACACTTCCTGAACCTGATACAATAAATTTATAAGGTAAATTCATATCAAATATACCTTTTAAGAATAAACTCGCATTCTCTTTTCTTTGAATTTCATCAATGAATACATAACCCTCATTTTTCCCCATTTCAAGTTCAATTTTTTTTAAAAGTTTGTCTTGAGTAATAAAAAATTCTTTATGTGATTCTATATCTAAATTTAGAAATAATGTCTTCTCTTTCTTTTTTTCTAAATCTTCTTTAAGGAAAAACATTAAAGTGGTTTTACCTGCTTGTCTTGGTCCAACTATAAATGTTATTTCCTTCTTTTTTAAATGTTCTTTTAACTCATTATATAACTTTCTTTTAATCATAGTTATATTTTAGCACGATTTTTTTGGAAGTCAAGTTTCAATTTTCTCGTAAATGGATTTTTTCATAATATCAATAGGTGCTTTTCTTCCTGTCCAAATTTCAAAAGATATTGCTCCTTGATAGACAAGCATAGAAAGGCCATTAAGATAAGGGATTTTTAATTTTTCTGCTGTTTTTAAAAGTTCTGTTTTCCGATTATATACAATATCATAAACAAATCTGACTTTTTCAATATTTTCTTTTTTTATCAATAGTGGGTCATTTTCTTTCATCCCAACTGAAGTAGTATTTATCAATAAATCAATGTTTTCCCATATCGTTTGTTCATTCCTTTTTTCAAATTCAATTATTTTTATATTTTTAAAATTAAGTTTTGTTACAATATGTTCTCTAAGTTTAATAGCGTTTTCAAAAGTTCTATTTGTTATAAAGATGGAATTTATTTTTTCATTGATTAAAGCACCACATATTGCATAAGAACTACCTCCTGCTCCAATTATAAAAATATTTTTATTTTTTGGATTAAACTTCCCATCTTCTTTCAATGACCTTATAAAACCCTCCCCATCAGTTGTATATCCTTTTAGTTTTCCATTTACATTATGGATTGTATTTACTACACCAAGTATTTTTGAAGTTTCATCAAGTTCGTCTATAAATTTTATAACCTCTTTTTTATGAGGAATTGTAACATTTATACCTACCCAATTAAAAATTCTTATGGCATCTACCGCTTTTTTTAAATCTTTAGGTTTAACTTCTAAAGGTATGTATACAAAATCAAGGTTAAGATATTCAAAAGCGGAATTTTGAAAAACTGGTGAAAGAGAATGGATAATTGGATATCCAAAAACCCCTGTAATTTTAGTTGTACCTTTAATTTTTACTTTTGACATTTGGATATATTTTACCACTTTTTATTTTTAAACTTAAATTTTATTTGACATTTTCTCAAATAAATTTAAAATTAAATTAAGAAGTTAGGAAGTTAAAAAAATGAGAAAAATAGCAGTTATAAATCAAAAAGGTGGTTCGGGAAAGACTACCACTGTGGTAAATGTAGGATATTATCTTGCAAAAAATGGTAAAAATGTTCTACTTATTGACCTTGACCCACAATCACATACAACAATTCATCTTGGTTTTGAACCTCCTAATATTAAAAAATCACTTTATGATTTACTTGTTAATCAGACACCACTATCAGATGTCTTAAAAGTGACAAATATAAAAAATTTACACTTAATTCCTTCAAAAATTGACCTTGCAAGTGCAGAAATTGAACTTGTTAATGAGGTTGGAAGAGAAATAATTTTGAGAGAGATACTTAAAAAAAATAAAGTAAAATATGATTACATAATTATGGACTGCCCTCCTTCTCTTGGTCTTCTTACATTAAATGCTTTAACAACAGCAAAGGAAGTTTTTATACCTATTCAGACAGAATTTTTTGCTCTTGAAGGGTTAACTAAATTATTTCAAACAATAAAAATTGTAAAGGAAAGAATTAATCCAGAACTTGAAATTACAGGAATTATTTTAACTATGTATGATAAAAGAAAAAATATATGTAGAGATGTTGAAAGGAAAGTTGAAGAACACTTTAAAGATAAAGTTTTTAAAACAAGAATAAGAGAAAATGTTCGTCTTGCAGAAGCACCAAGTTTTGGCAAACCTATAGGGGAGTTTGATAAAAATTCATATGGGGCAGAAGATTATAAAAACCTTGCAAAAGAAATAATAAAACAGGAGAAAAATATATGAAAAAAAGAGGCCTTGGGAAAGACCCATTGAGTTGGATAACTTCCACTGTTAGTGAAAACAAAGAAGATAAAAAAGAGATTTCTGAAATTAAAAAAATTGAAACAGAAGAAAGGATACCTAAATTTAAAACTTTTGAAGTAAGATTAACAACACTTTTAAGAGAGGACCAACTTGAATTTCTTGAAAAACTTATAAGAGATATACATAAAAATAGAGAACCCCAATTTAGAAAAGAAAGGATTACTAAAAATACTTTAATAAGAGTTTTCATTGACGCTTTTAGAAATGTAAATTTTGATATAAAAAATATTCCTGATGAGGAAACTCTTCTTTTAAGAGTTAGTGAAAAAATTATTAAAGGTAATTAAATTTTATTAACTCACCTTTGCTTGCAGATTCAATTGTTTTATCCATTATTCCAATTACATTTCTTGCTATTTTAACATCTATTTCAAGTTCCTCTCCAAAAATTAAATGGTCAGCAATGTTATTATAAAATCTGAAATATTTTGTTTTTAAAGGTAGAATTATTTTTTCTGTCATCACATCTTCATATTTATAAACCTTTATATTATCGGTTTGAATAATCCCTCCTTTTTCTCCTATAATTCTCCACCTTGGTTTTGGAATAGTTGCAATTGAGGATGATTGAATATCTGCTACTTCTCCATTTTCAAAAGTTATTATGCTTTTTACTTCATCTTCATTGGAAAAATTAAACCATTTTCTCTTTTGAACAATTCCATAAATACTTTTTATTTTTGAAGGAATCAATAATAAAAGCCAATATAGAAAATGGGCACCCCAATCATAAAAAATTCCTCCTGATATTTCCTTTTCACTTCTCCACCATTCTCTTGGCATACCATATCCACCCATAAATATTTCTATATTAAATATTTTCCCAATTTCTCCTGAATTTATAATCTTTTCTATTGCAAGAAAATCCCCATCCCACCTTCTATTATGAAAAACAGAAAGCATCAAACCTTTTTTTTCTGCTGTTTCTATCATTTCATCTGCTTCTTCAAGTTTTATACACATTGGCTTTTCAACAACCACGCTTTTCCCTGCATTCAAAGAAGTAATTGTAAGGTCTTTATGAGTATTGTGAGGAGTTATAATTACCACAAGTTCTGTTTCATTATCATTTAAAAATTCATTTAAGTTTGTATATGTTCTGCTATCTGGAAAATCTTTTTTTGCTTGTTCTACTCTCTCTTTATTTATATCAAAAAAAGAAACTGTTTTCAACCCATAAGTTGAATTTATTAAATCCGCATGGTATTTTCCCATTCCAAAAGCAGGCCCATAACCGATTATCCCACATTTTATTTCTTTTTCCTTTTTTTCCTCTTTTATTGTCCATAAAATCGCTCTTTTAAGGCATTTTATAACATCTTTGTTTTTAAAAACATTTAAATTATGACCTACTGATAAATAAAAAATCCTTCCATTGCCAAAGTTTTTTATATATCCTAAAGGTAAAATTTTTCCCTGCCAATATCCTTTAAATAAAATTTCTGCTTCTTCTTTTACATTTAGAAAATAGAATTCATCTTCAATTATTGTATTAGGTATCCTTCTATTAATGTAGTGGGAAGATGTAGATTTTAGTTCAAAAGGAAAGATAGGACTATGGCCAAGGAATTCACAACCAAGTAGATCTTTAAATTTTTTATTTTTCTCAAAATAAGCAGCAGTTGAATGTAAACCAACAAGTCCTCCTCCATTTTTAACATATTTAACAACATTTTCTTCTTCTTTTTCATCAAATTCGGTATTATCAGCATATATTAAAACTCCATCAAAGTTAAAAATACCATCTTTTTTAAAAATTTCTTTATTTCTTTCCAAAACTATCTCATAATTATTTAGTTCTCTTTCTATAATTTTAGCAAATTCAGTTGAAGGATGATATGGTTTTTCGCC
This sequence comes from bacterium, assembly GCA_026416755.1. Lineage (GTDB taxonomy): Bacteria > Ratteibacteria > UBA8468 > B48-G9 > JAFGKM01 > JAMWDI01. The sequence continues at coordinate 14,333 of JAOAEP010000157.1, forward strand.
AATTAACATCAAAATTTTTTTTCTTTCATTCATTTTATCTCCTTTTTAATTTTTTACTTTTATTATTTCTTTAAAAAGGTAGGATCTGTTATTCTTTCTTCTTTTATAATTTTCTTTGGTTTTGAAGATCTTTTTAATTCCTCCATTAAGTCATCATATTCTTTTCTATTCACTGGAAGTTCAACTAATTTATTCTTTTTACCAGAAAGAATACAGGCATTTATAAATTCTACACTATTTAAACCCTCTTCACCTTTCACAATCAAATTTTCTCCAAAAAGAATTGCCCTGGCAAAATTTCGTATAATAGCAGCATGTCCAGTTTTAATATTTGATGTAATTTCAATTTTTTCCTCTGTATATGCTAATGAACCCCACATACTTTCTTCTTTTACAATTGATTCACTTATTGGATACTCAAAAGAATAAAAGGTAAGGGTATTTCCTCTAATTACAAGTTTGCCTTTATCTCCAGTAAATTCCATATGAAAAGGACCAACTGGTTCACATGTAGAAGTGTAATAATATCCCCATGCGCCATTTTCATATTCAAGTAATGCACTCACTTCATCTTCTACTTCTATATCATGAAATTTTGTTCTTGTTTTTGCATAGATTTTTTTAGGTAATCCACCAAGAAGTGTAAATAAATCAATTGCATGGGGTGCTTGATTAATTAAAACACCACCACCTTCACCAATCCAAGTTGCTCTCCATCCTGCACTATTATAGTAGGCCTGAGTTCTATACCAAGGGTCAATACATACTGTTTTCTGAATTTCTCCAACTGCTCCGCTCTTTACAATCTCATATGCTTTCTTAAATAATGGCTCTGTTCTTCTCTGAAACATAATTGTAAAAATTTTCTTATGTTTTTTTGATGCTTCAATCATTTTATCAGCATCTGAAACTCTAACTGCAATTGGTTTTTCACTTAAAACATGTAATCCATTTTCAAAAGCAAATATCGCTATTTCAGGATGAATCCAATGAGGAGTAGCAATAATTACAGCATCACATAATCCACTTTTAATCATCTCTTTATAATCACTAAAATACTTAACACCAAATTCTTCTCCCCTACTTTTTGCAACTTCTTCATTTATATCGCAGACACACGTTAATTCTGTTTCTGAAAGTGATTTTACACTTCTACAATGAGCAGAACCCATACCACCCACTCCTATAACACCTATTCTTATTTTCTCCATTTTTTTTCCTCCTTTTTAAAATTTTTGTGCAATTTTGAGTTTTGTTATCGTTTCCCCACCATTTATAAGGTAAAGCAAAGGTAAGGGTCTGTCCACTCCTTCAATAAATACTGGCCGTTCTTTCCAAGGATTGACAGATAATACATTTGCTAAATCCATCCAATATTCAAGACGAGCCACTGATAAATTCCAAACCATATGGAAATGGTTTGCGGGTGCATATTGTTTGTATTCAATCATACTTGCATACTTGGGAACTACAAAAGTATGAGGCCATGTATATGTGGAAGTTCTGCAAACAGCATCTGCAAGTTTTTCAGGAAGTTGAACTGTTTCTGCTTCATCCCAGATGAGTGAAAAAATGTTATTTAAAGAACTATAAGCAAGTCGTCCTGCAATGCCTTTAATTCCTCCAGGAGAAACAAAAGTCACTGAATTACCAAGTCCAGGGAAATAAAATTCATCAGCAAGGGGGAATTTAATTCTTTTCATTATCTTTTCCGGTTCTTCTCCTGGATAACCAGCCCAATCAAAAGAGGCACTTCCTGAGTTGTCTCCATCCACAAATCCTCTTTTTACCCATATCTCTTCTTCATTTAATTTAACTCCAATTTTATTTGCAAGTTCTTTTATTTCCCAACTTTCCCAAACTTTCCTAAAATCCATAAATAAAGGAGGGGCACCTCCTGAAAGATAAGTGAAAAAAAGCATTGTTAAAAGCCCTTGAACATCTGCTTCTGTTGCATAAGGCAATGGTGGTTTTCTACCATTGTGGTCAAATGTAGAATTAAAAATTGACTCCATTATATCCGCAACGGGTAAAGGAATTCCTCTTTTATCAGAACCCCATTCAAGTTGACTCATAAATCCTCCACCTACTGCATTCAACTCTTTCATTATATCTCTGGTAATTAAATACATTGCTAAAGATTTATTAAGTCGTTCACTATCCTCTTGATTACGAAGTTCTATACCTGTCTCTTATA
>JAOAEP010000007.1:0-15000 GCA_026416755.1 bacterium
TTTATTTCTTTTATAACTCTATCAAAAACCTCAAATTTTAAAGTATGTTTTTCATAAATTTCTCCTGCATAACAACCTTTGCATCTTAAATTACATATATTTGTTGGAGAAATTGTAACAAAACAAGGAGGTCTAAATCCATATTTTTCTTCAAAAGTTCTTCTTGTATATATACCCTGAATAAAAACTTTCCCAAGAAAAATATTTGAAAGTGCTTTAACACAATTAGGTGAAATACTATCTGTATCAAATAATCTTTCAATTGAATGTAAAAGTGCCCTTCCCATATAGTATCTTTCTTCAAGAACTTTTTTAGGTCTTTCATTTGTTTTAAGAGACATTTTATATGTTGCTCTATCAATTGCATTTATTAAGGCTCTTCTTGTTATAGAGTTTCTCAAAGAAGCGGATAATAATCCTGTTATAACTTTTTGTGACGCACCTTTTTCCATTATTTTCAATATTCTATCTTCTAAAGTAGTTGCCATTTAAACCTCCTTTTTGGAGTTAAACTAAATTATAACATATATACCCTTAATTTGAAAGATTTATAATTAGTGCTAAAATTTTTCCAAATGAAGAAAATAATTAGAGAAATTTTAAATTGTATTTCAAAAATTAAAAAAGAGGATTATTTGCTTGTTGAAAATTTGATTAAAAAACATAAGAGAATATTTATTTATGGAACCGGAAGGAGTGGTCTTATTGGTAGGTGTTTTTGTATGCGTCTTTTTCATTTAGGTTTTAATTCATATTTTGTCGGAGATATCACAACTCCAAGATTTACAAAAAAAGATATTTTAATTTTAATTTCTTCCTCAGGAGAAAAATCTACCTGTTTAGAATATGCAAGAATATGTAAAAAAGAAAAAGGGAAAATACTTCTAATTACTTCAAATAAAAATAGTGAACTTGCAAAAATGGCTGATTTTTTAATAGATATACCTATTAAAAATTCAATCCAATTTGGAAGTTCTCTTTTTGAACAAGTATGTTTTCTTTTCTTTGATTTTTTTATACAATTTTATATTGAGAAAAATAAAGTAAAGAAAGAATTGATGAAAAAAAGACATACAAACTTAGAGTAATGGAAACAAAAATAATAATTGATTCTTTAAAAAGAGTACAGTATTCAAGATGTGAAAAAGGAATTTTTTCTGCAATTGAACATTTTGGTTTTTATTATAAAATAATTGACCTTGCTTTTGAAAGATTTTTTGAAAAGGAAATTGAAAATACAAATCTTTTAGTTATCGGCCAGGAAGGACTTGGTTTTTCTTTAGGACAGTTGGAAACAGATATTATTTTAAAAAATTTATATTTAGGCATAGGTGTTGTTATTTTTGATGGATTTATAGGTTCTTATCCTGGAAATTTCTTAAAAACGCTAAGGATTGAAAATTTGTCTCCTAAAAAGACATCCAAAATAAAACTTGAAAAACTCTCATGGATATGTGCTGGAACAATACTGGATGAAGTTGAATTGAAAAATGAGGTTATGTTTTATTCCATTGAGTTTGATAGAAAAATTTGGAAACCATTTTTATATACAGAAAATGGAGAAATATGTGGAATATATGGAAGATTTGGGAAAGGTAAAATTGTCATTTTTTTGACATCAGCAGGTATATGGCAAGATGAAGTTTTAGGACATACAGAAGGACTGGATGATGTTTTTTTCAGAGCACTCATCTGGGCAAGTAAAAAACCAATTATAACTAAAACAATGCCTCCATTTGTAACCGCAAGGGTTGATGATGTATCTGGAACGGGAAGTAAAGTGGCTAAGTTTAAAGAAACTGTTGAGAATTTTAAATATGTAGACATTTTAAATAGTTATGGCATAGTTCCTAATCTTGGCCTTTTTATTGATGATATTCAGGATACAGATATAAAAACAATAAGAGAAAAATACTTTGAAAGAAAAGCAGATTTTTCACCTCACGCCTTTTCTGACCCTTATAATAAAAACGAGTTCCCTATATACATGAAACATAATGGCGAAGAATTTTCAGATAATGAAATAAAGGAAAATTTTCAAAAAGTTGATAAGAAATTTCAAATATTTGGGATTAAGCCATCAATTACTGTTAATGCACATTTTGGAGAACTTGGTTTAAAAGCACTTCCTTATTTAAAAGAAAGAAATCAAACATTTTTAATGAATATAATAAAACCAGGGAAAACATATTCTGATCCAAAAGCACATATTTGGGATTTGAAACCCTATGGTAAAATAAATTTTTCATTAAGCGAAATACCAGAAGATAATGAATTTTTTAATGTTTTATCACTTCCTTTTAGAATAGAGGAAAAATTGACAGATGAGAAAAAGGTTGATTTTGATTTTCTTTATAAATGTACAAACTTTTCTGGTGAAAATAACGATGTAGATATTAAAAAAGCAGTCAGAAGAGGAATATTTCAAATTGAAAGAGGCCTTGAGAATAAATTCTTTGGTCTTTTAATGACACATGAACAGAGAATTTCTTTTTTAAAATTGGAAGAATGGGAAGAAATAGTAAGAGGGATAGTTAACTCAATAGGAAGGAAAAATAAAATTTTCAAAAGTTATGATTATATAAGTTTGTATGGAAAAAATCTAAAAAATATTTCAATAGAAAAGATTGAATTTGAAAAAACATTACAAATTGAATTAAAAGGTAAAAGTAAAATCCCTCTATATCTTTATATTTTTTATGATAAAAATGAAGAAGTAGTTGAACATTTCCTTGAAGTCCCACCTTTTGAAAATTATGCTACATTAAATTTTAAAATTTAAAAAAGGAGAAAAATGGAATTTAATAATCCTTTTTCAATAAAAGGAAAATGGTTTAAAGGAAATATTCATATTTATACAACAAACTCTGATGGTAAGTTGAGCCCTGGAGAAGTAGTGCATGTTTATAGAGAAAATCTTTATAATTTTCTTTTTATCACAGACCATAATAAAATAACTAATTTTGAGAGTCCATACAATGATTTTTTAACAATTAAAGGCGTGGAATTCAATAAAGAAAGTTTTCATATCCTTGGACTTTCTATCAATGAATTTTTTTCTACTGAAAATTTATCTGCCCAGGAAATAATAAACAAAATAAATGAACTTGGAGGTTTTTCTGTTATTTGTCATCCTTACTGGAGTGGAATAACAAGTGAAAAAATTCTTTCATTAACAGGATTTATTGGAGTTGAGATATATAATAATAGTTGTGAAATTGAAAAAGGAAAAGGTTACTCAACCGTCCATTATGATGAAGTTTTACAGAATGAAAAAAAAAGTATTAGGATTTGTAGTGGATGATTCTCATAGTATCATAGATATAAATGGGGGTTTTATAATGGTTAAAGCAAAATCTTTAACAACAAAAGAGATATGTTATTCTATTAAAAATGGTTTATTTTATTCATCAACTGGAGTTATAATAAAAGACCTAAAAATTGAAGGGGACACAATTAAAATATTCTTTACACCTTCTATTATAGTAGATTTTATTGGATTTGGGCCAAAAGGTACAAGGGTTTATAATAATGGTAATGAATTTGATTTCGCAGAATATAAAATAAAAGGAACTGAAAAATATATAAGAATAGAAATAACAAATAAAAAAAATAAAAAATGCTGGACAAATCCAATATATTTATAAAAAAGGAGAGCAAAATGATAAAAATAGGATTTGTTGGCTGTGGAGGCATTTCTTACAAACATCTTAATGATTTTAAAAAATTTGGAAATGTTAAAGTTGTTTCTGCAATTGAGCCCAACGAGGGTAATTTTAAGAAATTTGAAGAAACATATGGAGAGAAATTGAATTTATATAAGGATGAGGAAGAAATGATTGAAAAAGAAAAATTGGATGGAATAGTAATATGTACTCCACACACTCTTCATTTTAATCAAATAAAAATCGCTCTTGAAAAAGGAATTGACGTTCTTGTTGAAAAACCAGCAGTTGTGAGTTATCATGAAGCAGTTGAAATTAGAAAGATTATGGAAAAGACAGGGAAAAAAGTTGTTGTTGCATATCAAAGACATTATAATCCCATATTTAATGGCGCAAAAAAAGTTATTAAAGAACAATTCAAAAACATTGTTTTTCTTTCTGGTTTCCTTGCACAGTATTATTATGAACCACTTACGGCAAAAAGGCTTTGGAGAATAGACCCTAAATTTTCTGGAAAGGGCCAATTAATTGATTCTGGGAGTCATTTTGTTGCTTTAATATTCTTTCTAACAGGACTTACCCCTGAAAAAATTGCTTCTTTTATTGATTTTAGAGGCGAAGAGGTTGATATGAATTCTTCTTTTATTGTTAAGTTTAAAGAAGGGGCTATAGGTAATTTTGGAATTCTTGCATTTGACCCGTCTTTTAGAGAATCCCTTTTTATATGGGATGAAGGAAATAATGTGATAAAAGTTTCTGCAACGGAAAAATCATATGTTCAGTTTAAAGGAGAAAAGGAAACGAAAGATATTGAACCATTTGAAATTGAAGTCAAAAGTCCAGTAGAAGACTTTTTAAAATGTATTATAGGTGAAAAACAACCCCAAACCGACTGGAATATTATTGAAAATGTCTCTTTATTATGCGATATGGTTTACACTTCCCACTTTGAAAGTAAAATTTTAAAATTTTAAAATTTTATGGTAAAATAAACCTTTTAAAAGGATTCAAAAATGAAGATAATCGTTTGTATCAAACAAGTGCCTGAAGGAGTTGATGTAAAAGTAGACCCGATAACTAAAAGAATTATAAGAGAAGGAGTAAAAAGTATTATAAATCCTTATGACCTATATGCAATTGAAGAAGGAATTAGATTAAAAGAAAGGTTTGGGGGACAGACATGGGTTATTTCAATGGGTCCCTTACAGGCAGAAAGTGCTATAAGAGAAGCAATAGGGATGGGAATAGATAACGGTATTCTTTTAAGTGATAAAAAATTTGCTGGTAGTGATACCCTAGCAACCTCTTATACTCTTTCATTAGGGATTAAAAAAATAGGAGATTTTGATATTATAATATGTGGAAGGGAAACTCTTGATGGGAGTACAGGACAGGTAGGACCTGGGATAGCAGAACATCTTGGAGTACCTTATATAACCTATGTAAGTAAAATTGTTGATATAAGGGAAAATGAAATTGAATGTATTCGCCTTATGGAAGATCATTATGAAATTATAAAAACAAAACTGCCTGTTTTAATGACTGTTATTAAAGAAATAAATGAACCGAGAATTCCTTCTCTCAAAAATATGTTAAGAGCAAAAAAAATAGAAATACCTATTTGGAATGCTGAACAACTTGAAGGAAATGATCAATTTTTTGGACAGGATGGTTCTCCTACTAAGGTTATTGATGTTTGGACACAAACAATAAAGAAAGACGGAAGGAAAATAGAAGGAGATCCGGAAGTATTAGCAGAAGAAATATTAAAGGAACTTAAAAAATTAGGAGTTTTATAAATGAAAATAAAAATTTATTATGAAAGATGTAATCTTTGTAAAGAATGTATAAACAAATGTCCATTCGGAGCTATTGAAATTAAAGAAAATAGAATAGTGATAAATGATAATTGTACTCTTTGTGGTTTATGTATAAAAATATGTCCCCAGAAAGCAATAGAGAAAGAAAAAGAAGAAATAAAAGAAATAGATTTGAGTGAGTATAAAGGAATATGGTTCTTTGTAGAAACGAAAAATGGAGAGATTGCTTCTGTTTCCTATGAAATGTTAACTGCTTCTAAAAAATTAAAGAAAAAACTGAATGAAGAGATTTGTGGAATATGTTTTGGCAAAAATTTAAAAGATAAGGTCAATGGTTTAATAAAAAGGGGTGCTAATAAAATTTATTTGATTGAAGATGATATTTTTTGTGAATTTAAAGAAGAAATATATGCAAAATCTCTTGCCTATTTAATTGAAAAGTATAAACCAAATATTGTTCTTGCTGCTGCTACTATGCTTGGAAGAAGTTTTATCCCATCTGTAGCAGTAAAAGTGAAAACAGGACTTACTGCTGATTGTACAGATATTGATATTGATGAAAAAGCAGGCCTTTTAATTCAAACAAGACCTACATTTGGTGGTAATTTGATGGCAAAAATTATATGTGAAAGACATAGGCCTCAGATGGCTACAATTAGACCTAAAATTTTTGACCCTGCAAATGAAGAAGAAAATATTAATGGTGAAATAATTGAAGAAAAAATAAATTTTAAAATTGATGATAAAATAAATATTTGTGGGAAAGAAAAGATTGAAAACATTGTTGATCTCCAGGAAGCAGAGATAATTGTTTCAGGCGGAAGAGGATTGAAAGAAGGGAAAAACTTTGAAATTATTCAGGAACTTGCTAATTTACTTGGAGGTGCTGTTGGCGCTTCCCGTGCTGCGGTTGATTCTGGCTGGATAGAATATCCACATCAGGTAGGCCAGACAGGTAAAACAGTAAAACCTAAAATTTATATTGCCTGTGGAATATCTGGTGCAATTCAACATCTTGCGGGTATGCAAACATCTGATTATATAATTGCAATAAATAAAGACCCAGATGCACCAATATTTAAAGTTGCAAATCTTGGAGTTGTTGGAGACCTTTTTGAAGTATTACCAATTCTTATAAAAAAGATTAAAGAGCAAGGAGGGAAATAATGGAAATAGGACTCATATATGCCTTAATTGGGGGAGCACTTGCAATTTTTCTTTGTGGCGCTGGTTCAAGTATAGGAATCGGATATGCAGGAAGAGAAGCAAATGGTGTTCTTTCAGAAGAACCAGAAAAATTTGGAACTATGCTTTTACTCGTTGCATTACCTGGAACTCAAGGAATCTATGGATTTTTAACTGGTTTTCTTGTGATGATGAAGATTGGAATTCTCGGTGGAAAGATTACTGCTATATCTCCCTCAATAGGCCTTCAAATCTTAATAAGTTGTCTTCCAATAGCCATATCTGGTTTTATATCAGCAATTCATCAAGGAAAAGTTTGTGCTGCGGGTATTGCTGTTGCTTCAAAACATCCAGAAGCAAGCATGAAAGCCCTTGTATATGGAGCACTTGTTGAAACCTATGCTGTTCTTGGGCTGGTTGCTTCAATATTTTTACTAAATGGGATAAAGGTTTAAAATGATAGAAAAACTTATAAATAAACTTATTGAAGAAGCAAAGAAAAAAGGTGAAAAAATTATAGAGGAAGGGAAAAAAGAATTTGAAAAAAAACTTAAAATAGAAATTGATAAATTAAATAGTGAATTTGAAGAAAAGTTAAAAATTGAAAAAAAGAAAATTGATTTTGAAGTTGAAAAAGAAATATTGAATTTTAAAATTGAAAATGAAAAAGAAATCTTAGCATTTAAAAATAAAATTGTAGAAAAAGTAATTAATAAAATAGAGAAAAAATTTAATGAATTTTTGAACGAAAATATGGAAAAAATTGTTGAAAAATTTGTAAGTTCTATAGATGAAAAAGAGGTTGAAATATATGTTCCTGAAGGGAAAAAAATAAATACAAAATATGAAGTGAAAACAGACGAAAATATCAAAGATTCATTCATTATAAAAAGCAAAAATTGGGAAATTTATTTTTCTTGGGAATATGTTAAAAATATTTTCGAAGAATTAATTAAAGAAGAAATAAATAAAACTTTATTTAATGAATAAAGAAAAGGAAATAGAAAAATTAGAAAACATTGTAAAAGAATGTAAAAAATGTAAACTATATAGGATTAGAAAAAATGTAGTTTTTGGTGAAGGTAATATAAACTCAAAAATTTTTTTTATAGGAGAAAGCCCTGGAAAGAATGAAGATGAGAAAGGGGTGCCTTTCTGTGGTAAAGCAGGGAAAATTCTTGATAAACTCTTTGATTCCATAAATTTGAAAAGAAAAGATGTATATATAACAAGTGTTTTAAAATGTAGACCACCAAAAAATAGACAGCCAAAAAAGGATGAAATTGAAAAATGTTCTTATTACCTTGAAAAACAAATAGAAATAATAAATCCAGAAATTATAGTTTGTCTTGGGAAAGTTGCTTTAAACTATATATTAAAAAAATTTTCTATTGATGTAAAAACTACTTTAATAAAAAATCTACATGGAAAACTTATAGAGTTTGGAGAAACAAAAATTTTACCTGTTTTTCATCCTGCTTTTGCAATATATAATCCCAAAAAGTATAATATGATAAAAAGTGATTTTAAAAAACTAAAAACAATGATATGATGGACATTTATTTTTTAAGTGGAAAAATAAATTCACTGGAAAAAAAATTTGTTGATTATGAAAAAATAAAAAAAATATTGGCAAGCAAAACATTTGAAGAATATGTTAATATAATGGAAGATACTTTTTTTAAAATCCCTATTCATATTACAAGTCCAGAAGAGATATTAAACTTTTTTGAACACGAAAGAATTAAACTTTATGAAGAAATTAAGAAAATACAAGATGAACAAATAAACATATTTTTCTTTTTAAAGTATGACTATCATAATCTCTCAATACTTTTATTAAAAAAAGAAACCTTTTCATTATATGGAATTATAAATTTTTACGATTTGAAATATGCTTTTGAAAAAAATGAGATAAGAAAAATTCCATATTTTTTAAAAGAGGGGTTTGAAATATGTAAAAGTAAAAGATCTCTTGAAGAAATTCTTCTTGGTCTAAAAAATAACTACTATAAAAAAATTTATGAAATTGCTCAAAATATATCTGATTATATAAAAAACTATATTAAAATTGAAATTGACTTTGAAAATATAAAGACCTATCTAAATAAAAGACTGAATGAAGAAAGATTATCTATCAATGATTTTGCTTCTTTTGGATTTATAAAAAAAGAATATTTTTTAAATGATGAGGAATTGTGGAAAGCAATAAAAACAAACTATAAAGGAATAAACACTACATTAGGTGAAATAAATATTGAAGATGAAAGGTATAAAATTTTAATTGAATATTTAAAGGAAGGAAGAGTAAAACCTGATGGCATTGATAAGATTTTATCTTTTTACCTTGCAAGAGAAATAGAAATTTTGAATCTTCAAAGAATTACTATTGCTAAATTTTATAAAAAAGATGAAAGTTTTTTGAAAAACATAATTCTGCCACCTTTCCAATATAAGAAGGGAATATTTTAACCTTTATTGTGAAAAATTTGCACTAAGTGTTCATAAAAGGAGGAAAAATGACATCAAGAGAAATTGTAAAAAGAGCGGTTCTTTTTGAAGGACCTGAAAGAATACCTTATGATCTGCCACCTGAATATGGAAGTGATTTTTTAATTGTTGGACCAGACCCTGACCCTGACTGGAAACCAAGTATACAAACAGAAACAAAATGGGAAGATGAATTTGGATGTATTTGGGAAAAACTACCAGGAGATGTTACAATGGGACAATGTAAATTTCATCCTTTAAGTGATTATTCTGATTGGTCTAAAGTTAAATTTCCAGATTATGAGAAAAAAGAAAGATATCTTACTGCAAAGAAAAGAATTGAAGAGAATAAAGAAGAAAAATTTGTTCTTGCGAGTATACCTTTCAGTTTAATTCACCGACTTGAATATTTAAGAGGTCATAATGAAGCATGGACAGATCCTTATTTATATCCTGAACAACTTGATAAACTTCTTGATAAACTATGTGAGATTGCAATAATCTGTATAGAAAGATTTTCTGAAATTGGAGTTGATGGTATTATTTCTGCAGATGATTGGGGATTTCAAGATAGATTAATGGTACATCCAGATATTTGGTATAAAGTTTGGAAAGAAAAGTATAAAAAAGTTTATAAATTTGCAAGAAATAAAGGTATTTTGACTTTTTTGCATAGTTGTGGGTATATAACTGATATTTTAGAAGGACTTATTGATGCAAATTTGAATGTTATACAGATGGATCAACAAGAAAATATGGGCGTGGAATATTTAAGTGAAAAATTTGGTGGTCGTATTTGTTTCTGGTGTCCTGTTGATATTCAAAATACTATGATTAAAGGAACTATTGAAGATGTAAAAAATTATGCAAGAAAACTGATTGATTATTTTGGGAAGTTTAATGGTGGTTTTATTGCAAAATGGTATCCATCCCCTTTGGCCGTTAAACATTCAGAAGAAAAAATAAAAGCAATGGCTGAGACATTTATTGAATATGGTAAAATTTTTTATAAAAAGAGAAATTGAGGTATAATTTTTAATTAAATGATGGAGAAAACTAAAATGAAAAAACAAAAATCTGTTTCTTTAATTAAAGTTATGGATGAAAGAGAAATTAAGGAAGAATTTTTACCCCAATTAAAAAATGCACTAAAAAATCTGTTTGGAATAATTACCCAGTTAAAGAAGAAAAATACTCCTCCTCCAAGAGAGTTAAGTTTTGCATTAATGAAAGAAGCAGATGAAATAGAAACATTTCTTGACGAATTTGGTGCAAATCAAAATAAAAAATTTTTCCCTATTAGAGAAATGATTGCAGGAATAAGGTGGTTTAATTTTTTCCTTTTTCAGGGTCTACATCTATATACAAGGGTTAAACATTATAAGTTAATGATAACAAAAAAAGAATATCTAACCTTTAGAAAAGACCTTTATAAGAATTTACTATATGGATATAGGGTGATAAAAAAAATAGGTGATAAACTTCTTAAAGAATGTGAAAGTATTGGAATAAAAACTAAAAAAGGAGAAATTTATTCTGAAAAACTTTTTCCTTCTTTGCAGAGAAAAATTTTACCACCAGACCTTGATGAAGGATTATTAAAGGAAAAAGAAGAAAGAATTATTGAAATACTTATAAAGTATTTAAATGTTTGTGAAGAGTTTAATCTTTTTATATGTTATAGACATGCAGATTTTTTAAAAGAAGAGGCAATTGAAAAATATAGGTCTTTATTTGGACAACTTGAGTCACTTTATGATACATATATAAAAAATACTACTTATGAGATGGAAATAAATGAGTTTAAAAAAGTAAGAGGACATATTGCAGTCTCACTACATTTACTTGAAATGGCAAAAGCACTTGCTCATTTTTATGAAAGACATATAGAAAAGATAACTTATTCTGATGGTTACTTTAAGATTATTGAATGTATAGGGGATGAGAATAAGATTAAAGAAACAATTGAAAAATTCTTAATTCCTTATGTTTTAAGATTTTCTCAAAAAGGTAAAGAAATATGTGAAATCATCTTTAATAAAATCAATAGAAACCCAGAAGAGTTTCTTATTGAAACAAGAGTTTTACTGATACCATCTCATAGACTTGAAGATTTTCATATAAGACCAATTATGCCTGTAACCCAGATAGCAAATAAATATTCTCTTGATTCTTATCTTTATTTTAATAGGAGAAAGTATAAACTTAGAGATTCTATAGAAATGGCAATGGCAATACCTGATATAAGAGAAGCATTAATGAAAGAAAATGTTCAAATATTAATTCAAGGTCCATTATCTGCAATAAAAGAAATTGTTGAATTTTTTAAAGAAAAATGCGGAGCAATTGAAAAAAATCTAAAATGTGAAATTTCTGTCTCTTGACAGATAAAAATATGAAGGGTATAATATAAAACGAAACGAGTAAAAGTAAAAATCTTGACAAAAATAAAAAAGAAGATAATATAAATAATTAAATTTGTTCTTTGAAAATTTGAATTTATGGCCAAGCTACTAAGGGTTTGTGGTGGATGCCTCGGCGAATCCTGGCGATGAAGGGCGTGGCAAGCTGCGATAAGCCCCGGGGAGGTGCAAGCAACCTGTGATCCGGGGATTCCCGAATGGGGTAACCCATCCACCAGTAATGGTGGATATCCGTCACTTTTAGTGGCGGAGGCGAACCAGGGGAAGTGAACCATCTCAGTACCCTGAGGAAAAGAAAGAATAATTCGATTCCCTGAGTAGCGGCGAGCGAAAGGGGAAGAGCCCAAACCGGATAAAGGTATAGCGTAGGCGCGTTCTTTATCCGGGGTTGTAGGGTCTGGCATGGGAAGGCCTACCTTTCCTAAAGGCAAAATAAATTCTTCAAAATAGCCGAATGACCTGGAAAGGTCAACCATAGAAGGTGAAAGTCCTGTAGGCGAAATTTTGAAGATGCCTGAAGCCAGATTCCTGAGTACAGCGGAGAAACCGAGGAACTCCGCTGGAATCTGGGAGGACCACCTCCCAAGGCTAAATACACGGATTCGACCGATAGTGCACAAGTACCGCGAGGGAAAGGTGAAAAGAACCCCGGAAGGGGAGTGAAATAGAACCTGAAACCACAAACCTACAAGCAGTCGGAGTCCACTTTTTAGTGGATGACGGCGTGCCTATTGAAGAATGAGCCAGCGAGTTACTGGCTGTGGCGAGGTTAACCCACTTTAGTGGGGAAGCCGTAGCGAAAGCGAGTGGTGCTAACTGCGCCCATAAGTCGCAGTCAGTAGACCCGAAGCCGGGCGATCTAACCATGGCCAGGGTGAACCTGCCTTAACAGGTGGGGGAGGCCCGAACCGGTGATCGTTGCAAAGATCTCGGATGAGCTGTGGTTAGGAGTGAAAGGCTAATCAAGTTCGGTGATTGCTGGTTCTCCCCGAAATGCCTTTAGGGGCAGCCTCACCTTATAAGGTGATGGGGGTAGAGCACTGATAGGGCAAGTTCACCGATAGGTGAGCAAGTCCTTTCAAACTCCGAATACCATCACCTGTTCGGTGGGAGTGAGACAGTGGGGGATAAGCTCCATTGTCAAAAGGGTTACAGCCCAGACCATCGGCTAAGGTCCCTAAATCCAGCCTAAGTGGTAAAGGAGGTGGAGTTACATAGACAACCAGGAGGTTGGCTTAGAAGCAGCCACCCTTTAAAGAAAGCGTAACAGCTGACTGGTCGATACAACTCTGCGCCAACAATTTAACGGGGCTTAAGGTTGGTACCGAAGCCATGGCTTCCACTACAAACTGTAGGGGAGGGGTAGGGGAGCATTCCCTGGCAGTGAAGGTGTTCCGTAAGGAATGCTGGAGCCAAGGGAAGAGAGAATGCTGGCATAAGTAGCGAAAAAGTGGGTGGGAATCCCACTGGCCGAAAGCCTAAGGTTTCCTGGGGAAGGTTCGTCCTCCCAGGGTTAGGCGGGAGCTAAGCCGAGGCCGAAAGGCGTAGGTGATGCACAGCCGGTTAATATTCCGGCCCCACCTGATAAACGTTATTACTGAAGGGGTGACGGAACAGGATAGGTCAGCCGGTGATTGGTAGTACCGGTTCAACCTTGGAGGTCTACCTGTGGCAAACCCATGGGTAAAAAAGACCAAAGAGGGAGTACGAGCCCAACCGCAAGGGCGGGCGAAGTGGTCGAGTCCTGTTCCCAAGAAAAACCTCGTAGGGAGTTTATCAGGTGCCCGTACCGCAATCCGACACAGGTAGGCTGGGGGAGTACCCTAAGGCCCGCGAGAGAACTCTCGCTAAGGAACTCGGCAAGTTAACCCCGTAACTTCGGGAGAAGGGGTGCCTGAGTAAGGTAAGGTTTATCCATTAAACCAAGCCTGAAAAGGCCGCAGAGAAATGGCTCCCGCGACTGTTTACCAAAAACACAGGGCTCTGCTAACTCGTCAAGAGGATGTATAGAGCCTGACAAGTGCCCGGCGCCGGAAGGTTAAGGGGAGATGTTATCCGCAAGGAGAAGCATCAAACCTAAGCCCCGGCAAGCGGCGGCCGTAACTATAATTAAGACCGTTGTAGTTACGTAAAAAAACTTGGCTATATGCGGGAAACTCCGGAGTGCCAGAAGATACTTACACTTTGATGTAAGTAACAAATCTTCTGGAGTTGGATGAAAAACCAGCCGGACAACCCGCAGGAAACCCTTTTCTTTCTGGAAAGGAGTTTTATATGATAGATTTTAAAAAAATACCAAGGGAAAAAGGATTTTATCTTGCTGGATTTGCAGATGGAGAAGGGAGTTTTATGGTGATTGTTAGAAAAAGAGAGGATTATAAGATACCGTGGAAAATTTCAGTATGTTTTAATGTCTCTCAAAAAGACAGAGTAATTCTTGCTCAATTTAAAAGATATTTACAATGTGGAACTTTAAGGATGCGGAAAGACGGTGTTTTTTATTATGAGGTGAATAATTTCCGTTCAATTATAGAAAATATAATACCATTTTTTGAAAAATTTAAATTTCTTTCTGCAAAAAAGAAAAATGATTTTAGAATATTTAAACAAATTGTAGAAATCATTAAAAATAATGAACACCTCACTGTGGAAGGGGTACAAAAAATATTGTCTCTCCGTAAAAAACTTAGTAAAGATTGTAAAAAAGAAAAATATTCTGAAGAAGAGGTTTTGAACAATATCCAGAAAGAAAAGGGGTTCCTCAGAGACCATACGCCAAGTATTTTGGGGTCTAAAGAAATTGCCGCCTGACCCCAAAATAAAGATATGGTCCAGACCTTATGGTAACATAAGGGTTTATGAACGGTCCTAAGGTAGCGAAATTCCTTGTCGGGTGAGTTCCGACCCGCACGAATCTTGTAACGACGGGAGCGCTGTCTCGGCGAGAGGCTCGGCGAAATTGTGATACTCGTGAAGACGCGAGTTACCTGTGGCAAGACGAAAAGACCCCGGAACCTTTACTGTACCCTATCATTGGATTTTAAAGTAGTATGCGTAGGATAGGTGGGAGGCGATGAAGTCCTGCTTTCGGGCAGGATGGAGCCGACGGTGAAATACCACTCTTACTACTTTGAAATCCTAACCTGAGTATGTCTAACCATACCAGGGACAGTGGTAGGCGGGCAGTTTAGCTGGGGCGGCTGCCTCCTAAAAGGTAACGGAGGCGTCCAAAGGTTCCCTCAACCTGGTTGGCAATCAGGTGTTGAGTGCAAAGGCATAAGGGAGCCTGACTGTGAGACCGACGGGTCGAGCAGAGGCGAAAGCCGGGCTTAGTGATCCGGTGGCTCCGAGTGGAAGGGCCATCGCTCAGCGGATAAAAGGTACTCCGGGGATAACAGGCTGATCCTGCCCAAGAGT
>JAOAEP010000008.1 GCA_026416755.1 bacterium
AGAATTTCTTGAGGATATAGGAATAATCACAAATGGTTTTTTTCTTTCTGATAAGGTTATCTATGAAGTTGAAAAAAATGAAATTATATTAAAAATTTCAACGGAAGGCGTTAATAAAGAAATCTATGAGTTTTTCAGAGGTGTGAATTATGAAAAATTCATAAAAGGATGTGAAAAAATTAAAGAGTTAAAAACAGAAAAATATCTTATGTTTACAATTCTGGAAAAAAACTGGAAGGAGATTTTTAAAATTTTTGATTTTGCTAGGAAATATAATTTTAATGGAGTTATTATTGAAAGATTTATTCCTTATGGATTGGGTAAAAATCTGAAAGAAAGTATTATTTCATTTGAAAAATGGTTATTAGTTACAAAATTTTTACATAAGATTTGTGATATTGAGTTTGAAATTGAAGATATTGTTGAGTATAGAGGATATGTGGTTAAAATTAAAGGGAAGAGATATGAACTTTATGGTAGTGAATGTGTTGTTGGAAAATCTGGAATTGCAATTATGCCGGATGGAGAAGTTTATCCATGCAGAAGATTTCCCATTTCAATAGGTAATCTTCTGAGAGATAGGTTAGTTGAGATATGGGGAAATTCAGAAATTTTAAATAAAATTAGAGATAAAAGTTTTTTGAATGGGATATGTAAAAAATGTATAATTGAAAATTGTATTGGTTGCAGGGCTCTTGTTTACAGTATTTATAATGATTTTTTAGAGGAGGACCCATTATGTTATTTAAAAATTAAAACAGGAGGTAAAAATGAATTATGTTGAAAAATTTTTTTCTCTGGAAGATAAGGTGGCAATAATAACAGGTGGAGGTGGAATTCTTGGTTCTGAAATTGCAAAAGGACTTGGACTTGCTGGTGCAGAAGTTATCATTGGAGATATAAAGAAATATAAAGATGTTTCTGAAAATCTTAAAAATATCGGGATTAAGATTGAAGGAGAGTATCTTGATGTATTTGATAAAAATAAAATTGAAGAGGTTGCAAAAAAAATTGTTGATAAATATGGGAAGATAGATATACTTGTTAATGCTGCAGGTGGTAATATTAAAGAAGCGACCACTTCTTCAGAATTATCTTTTTTTGATTTACCTTTATCTGCTTTAGAAAAAGTAGTTGCTCTTAATCTTTTTGGTGGCGCAATTTTACCATGTCAGGTTTTTGGAAAGTATATGGTTAAAAATGAAAATGGTGGATCTATAATTAATATTTCTTCAATGAATGCTTTTAGACCACTTACAAGAATTCCAGGTTATTCTGCAGCGAAAGCAGCAGTGAGTAATTTTACACAATGGCTTGCAGTTCATTTTGCAATGGAATATAATAAAAAATTAAGAGTGAATGCAATTGCTCCTGGATTTTTTCTTACAGAACAGAATAGATACTTATTACTTGATGAAAAAGGAAATTTAACTGAAAGGGGGAAATCAATTATTCTTCATACTCCAATGGGTAGATTTGGAAATCCAGAGGACTTAATTGGTGTTTGTATTTTTCTTGCTTCAGATGCTTCAATTTTTATAACTGGAACAGTAATTCCTATTGATGGTGGTTTTAATGCTTACTCAGGCGTTTAAAAATATTTTTCATTCAAACTGGTGGTAGGATACGGGAAAATGTTGTTTATCAATGTAGTTGAAATCTATCTGATAAAAATTGTAAAATAATTATAACTATTTTAAAACAAGGAGGGGATATGAAAAAAGCAGATATTGGGATAATTGGTATGGAAGTTATGGGTAGAAACTTAGCACTTAATTTTGAAAGAAATGGATATACTGTTTGTGTATTTAATAGAACAGGAGAAAAAACAAAGGCATTTGTAGAAACACAGGGCAAAGGGAAGAATATAATACCGACTTATGAACTTTCTGATTTTGTTGCAAATCTTGAGAAACCAAGAAAGATTATGCTTATGGTTAAAGAAGGGCAACCTGTTGATGATTTTATTTCTAAACTTGTTCCTTTAATTGATAAAGGTGACTTAATTATTGATGGTGGGAATTCATTTTTTAAGGATACAATAAGGAGATATAAAGATTTAACAGATAAAGGTATTTTATTCATAGGGACCGGTGTTTCAGGTGGAGAAGAGGGTGCATTAAAAGGGCCTGCCATTATGCCTGGTGGACACTTTGATGGATATAAACTTGTTGAGGAGATGTTTCAGAAAATATCAGCAAAAGCATATGATGGACAGCCATGTGTTACTTTTATTGGACCTGATGGAGCAGGCCATTATGTAAAAATGGTTCATAATGGAATTGAATATGGAGATATGCAGTTAATTGGTGAATGTTGTTGGTTTTTCAAAAATGGATTTGGTATGAGTTCTGGAGAAATAGCAGAAATAATGACTGAGTGGAATGGAGAAAAAGATATCTTGAGGAGTTATTTAATTCAGATTACAGGGGATTTGATGAAAGAAAAACACAAAATTAAAGAAAATGAATATCTTGTTGACATAGTTGCAGATATTACAAGGATGAAAGGGACAGGAACTTGGACTGTTCAAAGTGCCCTTGAATTACTTGTTCCTGTTCCAACAATTGCTTCTGCTGTTTTTTCAAGAGAAATGTCTCAAGATAAGGATATAAGATTACAAATTTCTTCTCTACTAAAATTAGATGTGAAAGAAAAATTTAAAGGTTCAAAGAAAAATATTATAAAAATTGCTCATGATGCTTTATATATTGCTAAAATTTCTTCTTATGCTCAAGGACTGGCTCTTTTAAAAGCAGCAAGTGATTTTTACAAATGGGATTTAAAACTTGGAGAAATTGCAAAAATATGGCGTGCTGGTTGTATTATAAGAGCACAATTTCTTGATGAGATAACAAAGGCATATATAGAAAATCCTCAATTACCTAATTTGCTTGTTGACAAAAACTTTTCTGAATTTATTATAAAAAATATTAAAAAACTTGCTAAATTTATTGAAATCGCTCATAAAGCGGGTGTTCCAGTTCCTGCTTTTGCAAATTCCTATGATTATATTCTACAAATAACAAGCCCAGTTATGTTTTCAGCACAAGTGAGTGCATTACAGAGGGATTATTTTGGTGCTCATGGATATTTTAAACTTAAAGGAATTGATAACCCTGAGATATTAAAAACCGATGATGGCAAAGATAGGGAATTTCATACTGAATGGCTTATTGAAGGAAGACCAGAAAAAGAAGTTACAAAATAAAAATGGGATATAAAATTGGATTGGTTGAAAAAAGAAAAAAATTATTAGAGGAAGAATTAAAAAAAATTTTACCATACGTTATTAAAGGCGATGTAGAAAAAGTTATTCTATTTGGTTCCTTGGCCAAAGAGAAAGTTAATAAAAAAAGTGATTTGGATTTGATAATTATAAAAAAAACTAAAAAGAAATATATGGATAGATTGGATGAAATATATTCTTCTATAAAAAGTTCTATAGCAGTTGATTTATTTGTTTATACGCCTTCTGAATTTGAAGAAATGTCAAAAAAAAATATTTTTATCAAATCCGTTTTAAAATACGGAAAAATTTTGTATGAAAGAAAATGAATATAAAAGGTGGTTTAATCAGGCTCTTTGTGACTTAGATGATGCAAAATTTAATCTGTCTGGGAAAAGATATAATGTTGCTTGTTTTCTTGCACAACAGTCGGCGGAAAAAGGACTTAAGGCATATTTAATTTATAAGGGAGCAGAAGATATCTGGGGTCACTCAGTTGGAGAATTATGTGGTGATGCAAAAGATTTTGATAATTCGTTTTTATTAATTGAAAATGAATCAAAATTACTTGACAAATATTATATACCTACAAGATATCCAAATGCTTTGCCAGGAAGTATCCCCTCAGAAGTATTTGACGAACAAGATGCTAAAAAGGCAATATGTATGGCAGAGAAAATATTAAATTTTGTTAAAAAGAAGATTGAAGAAAAAACTTAAGGAGGGACATATGAAAGGGAAATCATATCATTCAATTTGTAGATGGACTTTTAATCCAGGGAAAGGTGGTTTTGTACCTTCAAATATAAGACCTTCCTGGACTTCTGATAGATTCAGTACAGTTGATTTTGTTAAACTTATTTCTGAAAAAATTAAACCAAGATTACCTGAAAATATTGTTATTGGAATTGAACTTCATTATGATACTGAAATAAATGAAAAAAATGTTAAGGAAGTGGTTGACGTAATGAAGGAAAACAATATTTATCTTGCTTTAATTACTCCTGGAGCGCATTCTCATTTTGCTTATGGAGGTGTAGCTTCTTTAGACCCTAATGAAAGAAGACAAGCAGAGGAATTTGGAATAAAGACAGTTGATATAGGTTATGAAATGAAAAAAGTTTTTCTTAAAGGGAAAGAACCAACTTTTGTTTTGTGGAATGGTTCATGGGGATATGATATTGCCACTCCATTTATTAAGAAAATGTATGAAAATCTAAAAGAAAGTGTTGCTAATCTTTGTAAATATGAAGAGAAAAAAGGTGGTGAATTTTATTTTGCAATTGAACCAAAACCAAATGAAGGTCATCCATCAATGCTTATTCCTACAGTTGCAAGTGCTATTTTATTTTGGAAAAAATTAAATGAAGATTATGGAATAAAACTTGGGAAAAAAGGCATTAATAAAGAGTTTGGACATTCTGAAATGATAGGTCTTGACCACATTTATGATACAGTTGAAGAAATTGATAATAAAATGCTTATTCACATGCATATTAATAGTCAAGGATATAATGATGGAATAGTTCTTGGAGGCCCTGGTAAGTTTGATATTGACCATGGAGCAAGAATAAATGGAATGAATATAGTAATTGCAAAGTTAATAAAGGAAGCAGGATTTGATAGATGGAAAGGACATGATATGCAGGCAAGACCTTATGATAATGAAGAAAAAGCAATTGAAAGAGTTATAAGAAGTATTTTATCCTGGGAAAGTTGTGAAATTGTTGCACAAAAAATGAATACAAAAGAAATTCTAAATTACCTTGTAAAAAGAGAAACAGATAAAGTTGAAGATATTATGAAGGATTTAGTTGCTGAGGGTTTTAGAATTTTTAAATCTTTTTATGAATGAAGGTGATGAATTATTAAGTTTAATTAAAAACTCAAATTATTTAATTGTTTTCACAGGTGCTGGTATTTCAACAGAAAGTGGAATACCATCTTTTAGAGGGAAAGAGGGTCTTTGGGCAAAATATAGACCTGAAATTTATGGTACCTTTACTGGTCTTATTTCTCAATTTTTAATCAAGCCATCAAATGTTGTAAATTTTATTTTTGATTTTACGTCTCCAATTTTAGAGGCAAAACCAAATATCTCCCATATCTGTCTTGCAAAATTGGAAGAAAAAGGATATTTAAAAAGTATTATAACTCAAAATATTGATAATCTTCATTCGGATGCAGGAAATAAAAATGTAATAGAACTTCATGGTAACTTATATATATGGAGATGTAAAAAGTGTGAAAATATTGAAAAGATAGGGAAAGAAAAATTAAGTGAATTTGCAAAAAATCTAAAAAAAATTCAGGGAAGAAGAGAATTGATAAGATATATTAACAATTTTGTAAAATGTAAATGCGGAGGAAGAAAAAGGCCTGATATAGTTTTTTTTGGTGAACCTTTACCATTTGAAGCATTTGAAAAAGCAAAAAAAGAAAGTAAAAAGGCGGATTTATTTATTATTATTGGGTCATCTGGAATAGTAAGTCCTGCTTGTGACCTTCCTTATATTGCAAAAGAAAATGGTGCAAAAATAATTGAGATAAATCCAGAAGGTAGTTGTTTTGAAAATATCACTGATTTGATTATAATTAAAAGAGCAACAGAAGTTTTTGAGGAATTAATAAAAAAAATTTAGAAAAATGAGAAGGGTATATATTGGAAGAGATAGTATTAGAAAAAATTCATTTTTCTTGATAAAGGGGGAGACATATCATTATTTAAAAAATGTTTTAAGGTTAAAGGAAAGCGATGAATTTATTGGTTTTGATGGAAGTGGTAAAGAGTATCATTTGAAAATTAAGGAAATAAAAGATAGAGAAATATTTGTTGAAATTATTGAAGAAAAAGAAGTTTACAATCCTGAATTGCCTTTTAATTTATCTTTATATCAATGTTTACCCAAAGGAGAAAAATTTGATTTTATTATAAGGGAATCAACTCAATTTGGAATAAAAAAAATTGTCCCTGTAATAAGTAAAAGAGTTATTGTACAGATTCCTGAGGATAAGATAGAAAATAAAATTAAAAGGTGGACTAAAATTGCAGCAGAGTCATCAAAAATTTCGGGTAGAACTTTCATACCAGAAATTTCAAAACCAGAAAAATTTAAAGAATGTTTAGAAGATGAAAAGGATTATGGAATTATTTTTTGGGAAGGAGAAAGGGAAAAAACTATAAAAGATATTATCAAGCATTTGAACAGAGAGGCAATTTTTAACAAAAAAATAAATGTTTTTGTTGGTCCTGAGGGTGGATTTGATGAAGAGGAAGTGGAAATGGCAAAAGAAAATGGTTATATAACTGTTTCTCTTGGTAGAAGAATTTTAAAAGTAGAAACTGCTAGTATAGTATGTATTGCTATTTTAATTTATGAACTTGAGAATTTATAAAAATGCCACTATATTTACTTTTTACAACTTCTTTTTTAGTTGGATTATCTGGTGCAGTGAGTCCAGGGCCTCTTTTTGTAGTGACAGTCGAAGAGACATTAAAAAAGGATTTTAAAGTAGGCCCTCAAATTATTTTAGGTCATTCATTACTTGAACTTTTCATGGTATTATTTTTAATTTTTGGATTTGGTGAGGTTTTGAAAGGAGAAAATGTACAAAAATATTTGAGTATAGTAGGTGGTGTTTTTCTAATTTATTTTGGTATTTCAACTTTTTTATCCTTTAAAAAATTAAAATTTAAAAAAAATAATTCACTAAATAATAAAAATTTCATTTTAATTTTAAAAGGGATTTTAGTCAGTTTAAGTAATCCTTATTGGACTATTTGGTGGATAACTATTGGACTTGTTTATCTTTCCTTTGCGTTTCCTTATGGTTTTTTAGGTATTTTTTTATTCTTTATAGGTCACATTTTATCTGATTTTTTATGGTATTCTATAGTTTCTTTCCTTGTATTTAAAAGTAAAAAAATGATTAGTGAAAGATACCTGAAATATTTATCTTTTTTCTTTGGATTTTTTCTTATTTTTTTCGGATGTTTTTTAATTTTAAAAAAAATTATTTAGTACTTCCACATCTTGAACAGTATTTTATCCCAGTAGAATCAATGACAAAAGTAGAGATTTTTTCTTCGCAAATATGACATTTTTCCTTCCAAACAAATTCAATTGGAGGAATACATTTTATTTCGTTTCCACAATAAATACATTTAATTTTGTCTTCATAAATCTTAAAAACACTTATATCCCCTTTTGTACACTTACAATAAAGTCCTTCAATCCTATCTTTAAAAATTTGAGCCATATTTTATATTTTACCCTAATTTTATGGTTTTGTAAATCAATAGTATAATAAATAAAATGGGGGTAAAAATGAAAATAAGTATGATGAGTTATACGATGTTTAGGGGGAAATGGAAAGAAAATTTTAGTATAGAAAAATTATGTATGTTTACAAAAAATCTCGGGTTCGATGGAATTGACTGGGTTACAACTTATGGATATGATCCAAAAGAAATAAGAAAGATTATGGATGGTTATGGTCTTAAAACTGTATGTTATACTTTTTTTGTTGATATAAATTTTAAAGAAGAAAAATTAAGAAAGAAGGGTATAGAAGAAATAAAAAAAGGATTTGAAATTGCATCAATACTCGGTACAGACAAGGTAATGTTGCCATTAAGGGGGAAGAAAGAGTATACAAGAGATGAATCTAGAAAAAATGTAATTGAGGGACTTAGAGAAGTAATAAAGGAAAGTGGGAAATATAATATTAAAATAACTGTGGAACATTTTCCAGATATAAATGGTCCGTTTTTAGTTTCAGAAGATATAAATTCTGCAATAAAAGAAATACCGGATTTAAGAGTAACTTTTGATTCTGGAAACGTAATACTTGGTGGTGAAAAACCAGAGGATGCATTTATAAATAATCATGAATATATAGTACATGTTCATTTTAAGGACTGGATAATCTCAGAGGATGGGAAATTAGTAGGAGTTGATGGGAAAAAATATAAACCAGCACTTGTAGGAGAAGGGATTATTGATTATAAAAAACTTATAATGATTATGAAAAAATGTAATTATGACGGATATATAAATATTGAATATGAAGGAGATGAATATGAACCAGATTTTGCAATGAAAAAGGGATTGAATTTTTTAAGAAAGATTATGGAGGAGAAAAATGATGGATAAGAAACTTGCTATTTTTGGTGGTAAAAAAACGATTTCTGAAGGAATAATAAAAAAATGGCCCCCTGTTGACCAGACAGATATTGAATATGTTTTAAATTCTTTAAAAGGCGATATTCATTCATTTGGTCCGAATTGTAAAGAATTTGAAAAAGAATTTGCTCAATGGAATGGGAATAAATACGCAATAACAACAAACAGTGGAACTGCTGCATTACATATGGGTATTGCTGGTTGTGATTTAAGTTGTGGAGATGAGGTAATTGTTCCTGCTTATAGTTGGAGTTCTTCTGCAACTTGTATTTTACATCATAATTGTATTCCTATATTTGTAGATATTGATTTTAAAACAATGAACATAGATGTAAATAAAATTGAAGAAAAAATTACAGAAAGAACAAGAGCAATTATTGTAGTTCATCTGCATGGTCTTCCAGTAGAGATGGATAGAATTTTAGAAATTGCTAAAAAATATAACTTAAAAGTTATTGAAGATGCATGTCAAGCACATGGAGCAAAATATAAAGGAAAGAAAGTAGGAAATTTTGGTGATTGTAGTGCTTTTAGTTTTAATCAAAATAAATGTTTATGTTCTGGAGAAGGAGGGATGTTTGTGACAGATAATGAAGAAATATATGAAAAAGCAAAGATGTTATGGAGTTTTGGAGAAACCAGAAGACCTTTTGAAGATAGAGATTATCATGCGTATGCTCTTGGATGGATGTATAGGAATAATGATTTGACTGCTGCATTTGGAAGGGCACAACTCAAAAAACTTGATTGGTATATTGAAGTTCAGAAAAAAAATGCAAAAGTTTTGACTAAAATACTGAAAGAAATAGAAGGTTTAATTTTACCTTATGTTCCTGAAAATTGTGAGCATAACTGGTATAACTATACAATAAGATTAGATATGGACTTTTTTGGGATTAAAAAAGATATAAGAAAATTTAGAGATTATGTTTTAAAAGCAATTCAGGCAGAAGGAGTGAAATGTGGGATATGGCAGAGTTTTATTTTACCTGCAATGACTGTTTTTCTTGCAAAGAATGCTTATGGGAAAGGATGTCCATGGAGTTGTCCTTATTATGGAAAGAATATAAATTATGTCCCTGAAGAATATCCTGTGGCTCAAAAGCACTGTGATACACATTTTGGAATGACTGAACCATTGAGAGCACCAAATGATGAAAAAGTTGCTGAACTTGTTGGAATATCTATAAAAAAAGTTATAGATGATATAAAAGAAAAAGGGCCTGAAAAATGGGTTAATAAAGTTGAAGAAGTTTTAAAATAAAGGAGAAAAAGTGGGAAGAAGATTGTTGATTGGATGGGAAGAGGTAAATATAACACCTGAACAGCCAGTTTGTTTATGTGGACAATTTCATGCAAGAATTTCAGAAGGTATAAAAGACCCTATAACTGCTACTGTACTTGTTTTAGAGACAATTAAAGAAAAAGGGATTTCAGAATATGTTATTATGATTAGTTGCGATTTAGTCGTTATTCCATCAGTGTTTAAAAATAGAGTTATAGAAGAGATTAAAAAAAATTTACCCAATATAGAAGAAACAAAAGTTATAATAAATGCAACACATACTCATACAGCACCTGAACCAGGAGGAGATGTTTTTAGAGGTAAAGAAAGAGGTGATATTGTGGAATGTTATGGCATAGAACTTCCTGTTATGAGTCCTTATAATTTTATAAAATTTGCCTCTAAAAAAATAGGAGAAGGAGTTAAAAATGCATGGAGAAATAAAAAAGAAGGAGGAATTACTTATGGATTAGGATTCGCGGTTGTTGGACATAATAGAAGAATATCCTATTATAATGGACATTCTCAAATGTATGGTAAAACAGATATCCCAGATTTCACTCATGTAGAGGGATATGAAGACCATTCAATAAACTTGATGGCAACTTATGGTAAAGATAAAAATTTAATAGGTTTTATTGTAAATATTGCCTGTCCATCTCAAGTAAGTGAAAATGAATTTTTGATAAGTGCTGATTTTTGGCATGAAACAAGAAAAGAAATAAGAAAAAGGTTTGGGGAAAAAGTTTTTATTTTACCTCAATGCAGTTCGGCAGGGGACCAGTCACCACATATTCTCATAAATAAAAGAGCAGAAGAGAGAATGTTGAATTTATCAAATAGAACTCAAAGAGAAGAAATTGCTTCGAGAATTGTCAATGGAATTGAAAATATTATTCCATTTATTGAAAAAGATGTTAACTACAATCCTGATCTTTCACATATCCATAAAAAAATTAAACTTTCAAGATATATTATTACTGAAGATATTTTAAATACCTGTTTAAAAGAAGCGGAAAAACATTATAAAGAATACGAGAGATTGAAGAAAAATTTGGAAGAAAATTCAGAGAAGAAAAAAGAAAAAAGATGGTATATTGAAATTACAAAAAACTACAGAATAGCACAGTGGTATTTTAGTGTAAAAGATAGATATGAAATTCAAAAATCAAATCCAAAAGTTGAAGTTGGGATTCATGTTTTAAAAATTGGAGATATTGTTTTTGCTACAAATCCTTTTGAATGTTATCTTGATTATGGAATGAGAATTAAAGCAAGAAGTAAAGCAATTCAGACATTTGTGGTACAACTTGTAGGTAGTGGAACATATCTTCCTACCGAAAAAGCAGTAAAAGGTGGAAGTTATGGCGCAATTGCTCCTAGTTGTGTTGTTGGGCCAGAAGGTGGTAGAGAACTTGTGGAGGAAACTTTAAAGTGTATTGAAGAGTTATTTATATAATCATTTTAAAGATTTTTCCCATTCAAGAATAAATTTTTTAAATTCCTCTCCATATATATATTTGCCAATTTTTCTATTTTTATATATAACTCTATGACATGGTATTGTAATTGGATAAGGATTTTCTTTTAATAAACTAGAAATATATCTTGTTCTTTTGGGCATATTTAATTTTTTACTAATTTCTGAATAACTTCTTGTCTCTCCTATAGGGATTTCCAATAAAATTTGCCATAATCTTTTTTTTATGGTATCTTTTTTCTTCATTTTATTTTTTTGATGACTTTAAATATTTTAAAAAATATTATAAAATTTATAAACGAAAATGGAAAATATCTTAAAATCTATAAAATTTGATGAAAAAGGGTTGATTTTAAGTATAGTTCAGGATTTAAATGGAGAAATTTTAATGGTAGCATATATGGATAAAGAAGCATTGGAAAAGACATTAAAGACAGGGAAAA
>JAOAEP010000072.1 GCA_026416755.1 bacterium
TTCTTCATATTTATAATATGTTAAAAGGATAGAAACTACTCCTAAAAAATATCCAATAAAACTACTTCCACATTCTCCCATAAATAATTTTGCGGGTGGGAAATTATAAAAAAGAAAACCAAGGATGCTTCCTAAAAAAACCGAAAGGATTGTTGCTATAAAAAGCTGTTCCATCTCAAAAGCAAAAGTGAATAATATGAAACCTGTTAAAAAAGCAATTCCTGCTGAAAGTCCATCCATATTATCAAGAAGATTAAAACTATTCATCATAAGAATTAACCATCCACTGGTAATAACATAAGAAATAATAAGATTGTTAATAAAAAATGTTATTCTTATTCCTGATAAAAATATAATAGTAGAAATTATTATCTGTAAAAAAAGTTTTGGTAATGCTTTAAGAACATATAAATCATCTAAAATCCCGTAAATTATAACTATTATCCCCACAAATAAGATATTATATAGTTTAGGTAAAACAGAACTAATTCCTGAAATATAATCTTTTAAAAAATTAGGGACAATATTAAATTTTACAAAAACTATTCCTAAAATTATAGGTAAAAAAAATGAGAAAAATATTCCAAGCCCTCCCAAAAGTGGTGTTGGTTTTTTATGTATTTTTCTTTCAGAAGGTAAATCTATAATTCCAATTTTCAAAGCTATCTTACCAAATAAAGGTGTAAGAATTAAAGATAGTAAAAAAGAAATTATAAAAAAACCGAGATAAGTATATTTCCACATTTTTTTTATTTTATTTCATTTTTAATTGTTCGTCAATTATAGTAAAAACTAAATAATTTTTAGGGAAAAACAATATACTTTCGTACAGGTTACATTTAAAAAATTCTGAATATTTGACAAAAATTAAAAACATGATATTATATTTTATTATGGAAAAAGGGAAAGTTATAGTAATTATGGGTTCAAAGGCGGACATTGAATGGGCAAAAAAGATAAAAGAGGTTATTGAAAAATTCGAAGTTGAAGTGGTAATGAGAATTGCATCTGCTCATAAAGTCCCTCTAAAAGTTCTTGAAATTATAAAAGAATATGAAAAAGAAGATGTTGTTTTTATTACAGTTGCTGGAAGAAGTAATGCTTTGAGTGGATTTGTAGATGCAAACACTTCTAAACCTGTAATTGCCTGTCCACCATATAGTGATAAATTTGCAGGGGTAGATATTTTTTCAAGTTTAAGAATGCCTAGTGGGGTTGCGCCCCTTGTTACTCTTGAACCTGAACTAGCAGGTATTTCAGCAATTAAAATTCTTTCTCTTAAATATCCTATTCTGAGAGAAAAAATTAAAGAATATCAAAAGAAAATGAAGGAAGAAATAGAACAGCAGGATATGGAGATAAGAAATGGGAAGTGTTAAAGACCTTATTTTGTTAAAAAATCCAGAAAAGGGAAATCCTGGAAGAGGTAGATTTATATTCTCTGATAGATATTCTGTTTTTGATTGGGGTGAAATGCCTGATCATATACAGGATAAAGGAAAATCAATATGTATATCTACAGCTTATTTTTTTGAAAAATTAGAGGAAAACGGTATAAAGACACATTATCTGGGAGTTGTAGAAGATGGAGTGACAAAAAAACTGAATGAAATAAAAAATCCTATTAATGTTATAGAATTTAAAATGTTAAGAGTTTTAAAGCCACAAATTAAAAATAACAACTATGATTATTCAATATATAAAGAAGAAAAAGTGAACTTCTTAATTCCTCTTGAAGTTATCTACAGAAATTATTTACCTGAAGGTTCATCAATATTTAAAAGATTAAAAGAGGGAAGTTTGAAACTTGAAGATATTGGATTAAAAGAAAATCCAATCCCTGGACAAAAACTTGAAAAACCAATTATTGATATTTCCACAAAACTTGAAGTAAGTGATAGATATTTAAAATGGGAGGAAGCAAAAGAAATTGCAAATTTAACAGATAATGAAATTGAAGAGATAAAAAACAAAGCGCTTAAAATAAATGAAATAATAACTAAAGAAGTGGAAAAAATTGGGCTAATAAATGAAGATGGGAAAATAGAATTTGGATTTGATGAAAATAGGAATTTAGTAGTTATAGATGCTGTCGGAACACTAGATGAATGTAGATTTACTTTTGAAGGACTTCCTGTAAGTAAAGAGATTGCAAGAATATATTATAGAAAAACAGAATGGTATGAAAAATTGGAGAAAGCGAAAAAAATTGATAAAATAGAATGGAAAAAATATGTTGATATAAATCCTCCAAAACTACCAGAAGAACTTTTCATTTCAATTTCAAATATTTATAAAAGTTATGCAAATGAATTAACTAGAAGAAGATGGTTTGAAGTCCCACCTTTAAAAGAAGTCCTTATGGGGATAAAAAAATATCTTTGATAAATGGCCCAAATATTGAAAGCAAATAAAGAAAATATTGAAATTGCGGTAAATATACTTAAAAAAGGAGGAGTGATAGCTTTTCCTACAGAAACTGTTTATGGTCTTGGAGCAAATGGTTTGAATGAGATAGCAGTAGCAAAAATTTTTGAAATTAAAAGAAGGCCATTTTTTGACCCAATTATTTTACATATCGCCAACAAAGAAGATATAAAAAAATTATGGAGAAAGATAGATAAAAGGGCAGAAAAATTAATTGAGAAATTTTGGCCAGGTCCTTTAACAATAATACAAGAAAAAACAGAAATAGTTCCATATATAGTTACAGCAGGTTTAGAAACTGTGGCGATAAGAATGCCTTCTCATCCAATTGCAATAGAAATAATAAAAAAATCTGGTTTTCCAATAGCAGCACCGAGTGCAAATTTATTTGGAAGGTTAAGTCCAACGGAGGCAGTACATGTGAAAGAGCAAATAGGGAATAAAATTGAAATTATTATAGATGGGGGTAAATGTCCTATTGGTATTGAATCAACAGTAATTGACCTTACGGGTGAGAAGAGTATTATTTTAAGACCCGGGGGGATTTCAATAGAAGAGATTGAAAAAGTTATTGGAACAGTAGAAATTAAAAGTGAATCTGAAAAAATCACTTCGCCTGGTCAATTACCTTCTCATTATTCACCGAAAACACCTTTGAAAATTTTAAGAAATTATGATGAAGTTAAAGAAAATATAAAGTGTGGATTACTTGCTTTTAAAAAACCTAAAAATTTAAAAAAGTTTTATAAAGTTGAAGTTTTATCAGAAAAAGGTGATTTGGTTGAGGCAGCAAGTAATTTTTTTTCTTTACTTCATAAACTAGATAATTTAGGTCTTGACTTGATTTATGTAGAACCAGTTCCAGAAAAAGGTCTTGGTATTGCTATTATGGATAGATTAAAAAAAGCAGAATTAAAAAATTCAAATT
>JAOAEP010000076.1 GCA_026416755.1 bacterium
TTGTAATTGGAATAATAGCAATTCTGGCTGGAATGCTTTTGCCTGCATTAAGTAAAGCAAGGGAAAAAGCCAGACAGGTTAGTTGTACAAATAATCTGAAACAATTATATATTGCACTTGAAATGTATGCAAATGATAATAATGATTTTTATCCTTTTTGTCAGGGGACATGTTTCTGGGGAATAGGAAATGTCAATCCTCCTCCTAATATTGGATATCCTGGATGGACAGAACAGTTGTATTCATATACAAAAAATAAAAATATTTATAGGTGTCCAACCTATCCCATAAAAAATGACCAATTTTCTTATTTTTTAAGTGCGAGAGCAGCATTTATTGATGCTGGTAATCAAAGAGCAGCAACAAATAGGAAAAAAATAAGGTACCCAAGTGCTTTTGTTCTTGCAGGAGATAACGAATATAAAAATTTTGAAGTAAATGATAATGATAAAGATGATTATTCTCAAAATTGTTTAAGTTGGAAAGCGACTCCCACTCACTGGGCACCATATCATCTTGGTGGTTTAAATGTTTTATTTGCAGATGGACATGTCTCCTGGCTTAAAGAATATGACCCACAGAAAATAACATTTAGATATTATGAGTTTTCTAATTGGTAAAGTATGGTAAAATATTTTTATGAAGAGAAAAGGAAATTTTAAAAGAAAAACAAAAGAAACAGATATTGAAATTGAAATAAATCTTGATGGGAATGGGAATTACAAAATTGAAACACCTATTGGTTTTTTAAATCATATGCTTGAACTTTTCTCTAAATTTTCAAACTTTGATTTAAAAATAAAAGCAAAGGGAGATATAGAAGTAGATACGCATCATCTTGTTGAAGATGTGGGAATTTGTCTTGGTTCTGTTATAAGTAAAGCACTTGGTGATAAAAAAGGTATTAAAAGATTTGGTTTTGCGTCTGTCCCAATGGATGAAGTCTTAGTTAATATTTCCGTTGATATTTCAGGTAGACCTTATCTTATTTTTAATATTCCTTATATAAAAGGTAGAGAGGGAAGTTTTGAAATAGAAGATGCGAGAGAATTTTTAAAGGGTTTTGTTAATCATCTTGGGCTTACTTTACATATAAACCTTATTTATGGGGATAACTTACATCATATTTTAGAAAGCATTTTTAAAGGTTTAGGACTTGCATTGAAGGAAAGCATTAAAATTGAAGGGAAAAAACTACCGTCCACAAAAGGGACAATTGATTAATTGAATTTTAATGATTTAAAGAACCATAAAATGAATATGGAAAAAAAGGACTTACCAAACCCAAGAATAGCAGCATTACTTTCTTTTGTTTTCAATGGACTTGGACAGATATATAATGGTGAGATTAAAAAAGGGCTCTTTCTTATTTTCCTGTCAGGTGTTTCACTTTTAACTTTAATAATTGGAGCGATTTTTATTTTCTATTTTATAAAATCTCTTCCACCAATAAGTTTTCTAATATGGGGCGTATCTCTCTTTTTCTTCGGTCTGATAGGAATGATAATAATTGGTATTTACAGCATTTCTGATGCGTATAATAAGGCGAAAAAAATTTTAGAAGAATATGAAAGAAATACTTAAAAAATTTATTGATTATCTTGAAAATCAGAAAAATTATTCAAAACATACAATTAAAAGTTATAAAAAAGATATCTCTCAGTTTATTGAATTTTTGAAAGAAAAGAAAATTTTTGATTTTGAAAAAGTTGAATATGAAGACCTTATAAGTTTTATAAACAAATTAAAAAATTATAATTTTAAAGAAAAAACAATAGGAAGAAAGGTTGCTTCATTAAAGTCATTTTATAAATTTCTTACTATTAGAAAATATATAAAGAAAAATCCAACTTTATTAATTCAATCACCAAAAATTCCAGAGAGATTACCAAACTTTTTAACATATAATGAAATTTTTAAAATTCTTGAAATATCTTCTAATAAAAAAAACTGGCAATTTTTAAGAGATAAAGCAATTTTAGAGGTTTTATATTCAACAGGGATAAGGGTAGGAGAACTTATAAATTTAAAGTTAGATGATATAAACTTTGTAGATGAAGTTATAAAGGTAAAAGGTAAAGGTAAAAAAGAAAGAATTGTTCCAATTGGAAAAACAGCACTAAATTGTTTAATTGAATATATTGAAAAAAGACCAAATAAAAAAGAGAAATTTTTGTTTTTGAATAAATATGGAAAACGTTTAACAGAAAGGAGTATTGAGCGAATTGTTAAAAAATATTCTCTCATCTCTGGAATAAATAAAAAGATAACTCCTCATACTTTCAGACACACCTTTGCTACACACCTTCTTGATAGAGGAGCAGATTTAAGAACTGTTCAAGAATTACTTGGGCATGAAAGAATAACAACGACACAAATTTATACCCATTTAACTATTGAAAAATTAAAAGAATTATATGAGAAATTTCATCCAAGAGGAAAATAATTTTTTAAAACATTTTTTATTTCTTCTGCTGGTTTAACTTCTTCTACTTCAATTAAATTCCATATCTCTTTATGTTCAATAAAACTTTGCGGTTCAACAATTTCTAAAGGACTCAATGTTTCAAGTTCAAGAAATTCAGAGTTAGTATATACTTCAACATTACAACCAAAATCAGGATATTCTCCTTTTTTAAATTCTATCTTCTTTATAAATAAGAAACCATCCACATAATAAGCACAAAATTCCGGATTTGCTATAGTTCCAATTTTAAGTGGATTTTTTATTTTAGTATCTTGTTTTATAAAAATAAAATCTTTGGAAAAAATTAATCTTTTATCAGAAATATCAGTATATTGCCAGAGAGAAATATTTCTATCCGGTAATAATCCATATTTATCAACTTTTTTTGATTTAATTGGTAATATAGCAAAACCACCTTTTTTCATAACAGAAAGACACCAACATCCAAATTTTATAGGCCATCTTCCAATATTTTTTATTTTATGGTTTATCTCTAATCCATCTTTAACCTTTCTTATTTCTATTTCTTTTTGTACAGAATTCTGTATTTCTGTATTACCATAAATCTTTATACAATCTTCTCTTTCTTCAATTTTTACAGGTTCATTGTCAAGAGAATAAGAACGTGGTTTATCCTCAGGCGATGTCCACAATCTATGTCCTCCATAAATATGCCATTTACCTTCTTCTGTATCAATTATAAAATCAGGTATAACTTCGAAAATATTTTTTTCTGGATATTTTTTTAATGAAAAATGAATTATTCTTGGTCCTACGTCTTCTGGTATTCCAACTATAAAATTATCAATTTCAAATTTTTTAATTTTCATTTCTACTCCTTTTTATAGATTTTTAAAAATTATATTCTATGCCACTAAGAAAAATTTTAGAATTAATACCTTCATTAGGTTCTTTTATACCTGCATTTGAAACATGTCTTAATCTACTCTCTCCATAAATAGAAAATTTTTTCAGTTTAAACTTAAAACCAAGACCAATAGAAGAAGCAAAATTAAAATGTGTTGATTGTTCTATAAAATCAGTTGAAAGATAAATTATTCCAGTTCCTATTTTAAAATATGGTTGAAAATCACTCTCGTTAAATTTATATAACAAAAAACCAGAAACTCCAATTTCAAAATTATCAGATGGACTTATAACATAAGAAACATACGGTTCTATTTGATAAAAAAATTTTCTACTTTTTTTAATTGGCTTAGAAAAATCACACATAATTGTATAAAATTCATATTTTTTGGGATTTTTTATTTTTGAATAACTATAACCAATAAAGTAATCAGGTTGAAAATCTTCAGCAGAACAAAATATTGTAAAAAAAAGAGAAAAAATAAATAAAAATAATAAGTTTTTCATTATTTTCCCCTTTCTGAAATTGCTTGCCTATTCATAATTAAATATATAACAGGAACTAAAAGTAAAGTAATAAGCCATGAAACTAAAAATCCTCCAATTGCAGTTATACCAAAACCTTGCCATATTTCTCCACCTGTTCCTTTTCCAAGAGCAAGTGGTAAAATACCGAAAATTGTTGATAAAGAAGTCATCATAATTGGTCTTAATCTTGTTTTTCCACCTTCTATAATACTTTCAATTAAATCTATCCCTCTTTTTCTTAAAGTATTTATATAATCTACAAGAACAATAGCATTATTAACAACTACTCCCATAAGCATTATCATACCCATAAATGAAACAATTGAAAAATCAATTCCTGTTAAAAGAACAAACCAGATAACTCCGATAAATGTAAAAGGTATTGAGAAAAATATAATAAAAGGTGTTTTAAATGACTCAAAAAGTCCAACCATAACCATATAAACAAGAATAATGCCTAAAATTAAAAGTAACCTTAAATCTGCAAAACTTTCTTTTTGTTCTTTTATCATTCCACCAAATTTAACTCTTATTTCTGGTGGTATATTTAGATTTTTGACTTCCTTTTCTACATCTTTAAATACTTCACTCATTGCTCTTTTATATGTATCACAACCTACTTTTATAATCTTTTCTCTGTTTTTTCTATCTATCTGAATTGGCCCTGTTTCTAAATCAATTTTGGCAATATCTTTTAATTTAATTTTCTTCCCTGTTTGGGTAAAAATTGGAAATTCTTCAATATTTTCAATATTATATCTTTGCCTTTCTTCCAGTTGCATAAAAACATCAAAATCCTCTCCACTTTCTCTATATTTTGTAGGAGTAATCCCATAAATATATCCTCTTATTGTTTGAGAAATTTGAGCAGTAGAAATACCTAAATTTTTTGCTTTTTCTTTATCTATTTTTATATGAAATTCAAGACGTTCCCCTTTATAAGAACTTTTAACATTTATTGCCCCTGGGATTTTTTCAATTCTTTCCTTTAGTACACTTGCATATTGAATTAATTTGTTTAAATCAGAACTATAAAGTTCAATTTCTATTTGACTTGCTCCGCCTGTAAAAATTGCCTCCATTCCACTTCCTGTTGAAATAGTGAATCTCTCTATCCCTGGAATCTCTTTAATCCTTCTTCTTAAAATTTCAGCAATTTCTTTATCTGACCTTTTCCTTTCTTCTCTCCATACAAGCATTGTAGAAACTTCTCCTGAATAAGAACCCTCTTCTCTTCCAGTCACAACACCAAATCCCGTCACTGATTCACCCAAATTTGCATACCAATATTTCCTTTCAGGGACTTCCTCTTCATAAATCTTCCCTATTTTTTTTGTAACTTTATCTGTCTCTTCAAGGCGAGAAGAAGGATTTAAAGTAAATCTTGTTTCTATTATACCCATATCATATTTAGGGAAAAACTCTGTGCCTATAAATTTAAGTAAAAATAGTGAAAATATAAAAATTAAAGAAATAATCAATAAAAATTTGCCTGTATTATTAAGACACCATTTAAGCATTTTTGAATAAAAATCATCTAATTTTTCAATAAATATTTCTCCCATTTTGTAAAATTTTGTTTCAGGTTTTTCTTGTTTTTTTATTAATTTTGATGAAAGCATAGGAACAAGAGTTAAAGCAATTATCATTGACATAAAAATTGTGGTGGTAATAATAAAAGCAAGTTGTCTAAACATTATTCCTATAAAACCTTTTATCAAAATTAAAGGTATGAAAACAACTATTGTAGTTAAAGTTGAAGCAACTATTGCAGTTCCTAATTCTTCTGCTCCAAAAATACTCGCTTTCTTGATCTCTTCTCCTTTTTCAAAATGTCTTACAATATTTTCAAGTATAACTATTGAATTATCAACAACCATTCCAATTACAACTGTTAAACTCATTAAAGATACAACATTTATTGTAAAACCACCAAGGTAAAGGAAAAGGAATGCACATATTAATGAAAATGGAATTGAAACCATAACAATAACACTTAAATTCAGTTTTCTTAAAAATAAAACAGTAATAAGAATAACAAGAATTCCAGCGGTAATAGCGGTATTTATAAGGTTTTTAATTGTCCTTACAATTATTTCAGAGGAGTCAAAAAGAATCTGTATATTTATGTCTTTGGGTAAATAATTTTTTAAATCATTTATTTTTTCTTTTATATTTTTAGCAACAATAACGGTATTTCTCCCTGATTGCTTTTGGACAACTAAAACAATTGTTTCTTTACCATTCATATAACCTTTTGATTTTTCTTCTTCAAAATGGTCTTGAATAACGGAAATATCCTTTAAATATATATTCCTATTACTATTACTTACTATCAAAATATTCCCTATCTCTTCAGGATTCTTAAATCTACCTGTAACTCTTAAAAAGTAATATCTTTTACCTGTTTTTATTTCTCCGAGTGGAAAATCAATATTTTCTTCTTTTAATCTCTGATATATCAGTTCAATTGGAATTCCATAACCATTAATTTTCTCCCAGTCAAGATAAATCTTTATCTGCCTTTTAAGACCTCCAAAAAACATAACACTTCCTACTCCTTCTACTTTCTTTATTTCATCTGAAATTTGTTTATCTGTAATATAATAAAGGTCTTTCCATAATGTATCTGAAGAAACAGAAATAACAGCTACAGGTGTCATTGCAGTTGAAAATTTGAAAATGAGTGGTTCTTCAGCATCAGGAGCATGTTGATAAATTTCAGTTTTTGCAAGGTCAACTTTATCTCTTATGTCATTTGCCGCAGAATCAAGATTTTTACCCCATTTAAATTTACAACTTACTATAGAGAGATTATCTTTTGAAATTGAATTTATTTCATCAAGGTCCTCAACAGTTATAAGTTGATCTTCAAGATATTTTGTAATATCATTTTCAACATCTGATGCACTTGCTCCAGGATAAGGAACAATAACAGTTATAACAGGTGGTTCAATATTGGGCATCAAATCAATGGGTATCTTAGGAATTGTGATTAAAGATATCAAAAAAATTGCTAAATAAATCATCAATATTGTATATGGTCTTTTAACTGAAATTTCTGGTAAATTCATTTTTGCTCCTTTATAATTTTAACTTTTTTCCCCGTATCAAGAATTCCTTGAGAAGTAACTATAACTATATCATCTTTATTTAACCCTTCTTTTATCTCTGCATAATTGTCTCCAATTTTACCAACTTTTACATATACTTTTTCAGCAATATTGTCTTTTACACGAAAACAATAATAATTACCACTTGCAGGTAATTTCATAAGTGCATCAAGAGGGACAACTATTGTTTTTCTTTCTCCTACCATTATTATCCCTTTACAATACATACCTGGCTTAATTAAAAATCCACTGTTTTCAATTATTGCCTCAACATCAACTGTTCTTGTCCTTTCATTTGCTATAGGAGATATTTTTGTAACTTTACCATTAAAACTTCTTGTAGGGTATGCATCAATTTTAATTAAAACATTTTGACCAATTTTAACTTTGCCAATTTCCTCTGAAGATACAGAGAGTTTAACTTTTACCTTACTTATATCAACAATAGAAACAATTGGTACAGACCTCATCATAGAACTATCAGTTATCAATTCTCCTTCATCTACAAATTTTTCAGCAATAAATCCACTTATTGGAGCATAAATAAACGCTTCATTTAATCTTATTTTGACAAGTTCAAATTGCTTTTTAAGAGAGGCAAGTTGATGTGAAACTACTTCATAATTTGTTTTTATATCATCAAGTTTTTTTTCTGAAATAACTCCTTCTTTATATAAATTTGTAAATCTTTCATAGTCCTTTTTTATATTTTCTAAATTTGCCTCTAAAGATTTAATCTGATTTTCCATGTTTTCATAATCAATCCTTCTTTTTCTATAATCAATCTGTGCTATAAAATCACCCTTTTTAACAAAATCACCCTCTTTTACATTAATTTTTTCAAGTTGTCCTGTCACTTCAGAATATATAACTACTTTTTGATATGGTTCAATTTCTCCTATACTTTCAATTTCTTCTTTTAAAACGATCTCATTTACTTTTTCTACTTCCACAGGTATTTCTGTATCATTTACTACTTCAATCTTTTTTTCTTTTGTTTTCTTCCTAAACTGGGTAAAACCCCCAAAAACTATAATAAGTATTATTAAAAACCAAATAAATTTTTTCATTTTTCCTCCCACTTTAAAAGACCACTTGCTTTAAGAAGTTGAATATAAGACATTTTATATTCATAAAGAAAACTATAATAATTATTTTTTGCCTCTGTTAACATTGTTATTGCATCAATTACATCTGTATTCGTTGCAAGGCCTTGGTTATATAGAAGATTTGCAATTCTTAAGTTTTCCTCAGCAAGTTCTATCTGTTTTTTATTTTCTTCAATTTTACTTTCAGCAGATAAAAAGTTCAAATAAGCATTCTTAACTTCTATTTCTATTGAATTTTTAATTAAATCAAATTGTTTTTCTATTTCTTCTTTTTCTTTTTCCGCTTTTTTTATCTTATCCTTTGTCTGTCCCCAATCCCATATATTAAAAGAAAATAAAAAACCTGTATTCCAATTAGTGTCCCAATTACCAATTGATGTTTGAGAACCTTTTTCAATGTTATAATTTAAAAATAAGAAAATTTGTGGATATAAATTACTTTTTTCAATATCTATATTTTTTCTATAAATTGATATTAGTTTTTCCATACTTTTTATCTCACCTCTTTCCCTTAAGGCAGTTTCTTTCCACCAGTTATAATCTTTTTTTTCTTCCAGTTTTTCCAAAATGTCTTCTATTTCAAATTCATATTCAAGGGGTCTATTTAAAATAAAATTTAAATTACTTTTTGCAATTTTAAGATAATTTTCTGTTTCAATTATTCTCGTTTCTGCATTTTTCAAAGCAACTTCAGTTTTCAGAATATCAAGTTTTGTTACAAGCCCTTCATTAAATAACTTTTTGGCATCAGAAAGATGTTTTTCAAGATTTTCTTTATATTTTAAGCCTGTCTCAAGAAATTTCTTTATTTTTAAAATATTGTAATATGCTTTTTCAACATCAAAAATTAGATTTGCTATTTCATTTTCAAAATCAATCTTTGATTTTTCATAATTTTCTTTTGCTATTTGGTATGACTTTTCAATCTTCCCTCCAGTATATAAAGGGTAATTTATTGTAAATTTTAAAACAAAAATATTATCTTCTGTAAACTTCATTGGTGGAAATCCATTAAAAATAACACCTTCATTGTCTCCAAGATAAGTATAATTAAAAGAAGTTGAAAGAGTAGGAAGTTTATATTTCTGTGCTATTTCTTTTTGATAATATGCAACTTCTATTTTATTTTGAACAGCCTTAAGTTTTAAATTATTCTCAATAGCAATTCTTATACATTCTCTAAGATTTAATTTCTCTTCAGCAAAACCGCTAAAGAGGATAAAAATAAAAAATAAAAATATATTTTTTTTCATTTTTATCTCCTAATTCCTTCCGTAAATATTTTAAATATGACATCTTTCTTTTCAACAAGAGAATATTTTCTATTATTAATTATCCAATTGTGAATGTTTCCGTGTAATATCCCAATTAAAGAATAAATTATATCTTCTAAATCTATTTTTTTTATTTTATTCTTTTTAATCTGTTCTTCAAATCCATCCTTCATAAAAGAACCCCATTTTTTAAAAAAATCCCTCCAAAATTTTTCAAAACTTTTTCTTTTTATGAATGGTTTTTCCTGAAGCAAAATTTTAAAAAAATTATAGTTTTTTTCATGATACTCAAGATATATTTCAATTCCTTTCTTTAACCTTTCAAAAAAATCCTCAATTTCTTCTACTTCTTCTTTAATTTTTAACATTAAATTTTCAAATTCTTCTTTAATTATAGAGAAAAATAAGTCATTTTTATCTTTGAAATAAAGGTAAAAAGTTCCTTTCCCTATTCCTACTTTTTTTGTAATTTCTTCAATTGTTGTTTTTGAATATCCTTTCTGACTTATTAATCTTTCTGCTACCTTTAAAATCATCTTTCTTTTATTTTTCATTTTGACTGACCAGTCAGTCATTATTTTATCATATTAAAATATCTCTGTCAATTTTTCTCTATCAAGCATAAAGTGAAAAGATAGATTTTTTTCAGCAAGGGCCTATTATATTAAACTTTTTGCAAAAAATATTTATCCTGAACTTTTTTATTCAATTAATTTTTTTTAAATAATATAGTTAAAAGTGAAAGTAAAATAAAAGGTAAAATTAAACCTTTAACACATATATAAG
Source organism: bacterium (assembly GCA_026416755.1). Classification (GTDB taxonomy): domain Bacteria; phylum Ratteibacteria; class UBA8468; order B48-G9; family JAFGKM01; genus JAMWDI01. The sequence continues at coordinate 10,145 of JAOAEP010000076.1, forward strand.
CAAATATAACAAATGGGATAAGAGCCAATATTACAACTC
>JAOAEP010000150.1 GCA_026416755.1 bacterium
GAATTTGTGAGTATAAAGGAGCAGTTTTAGGGCTTCATGGAGAAGTTGCTTTACTGCCTTGGGAATACGAAATAATAGAGAATAGTAAAGAAAGAATTGTAATAAAATTTGGTGTTCATACCTATAGAACCCCATTTTATTTAGAAAAAACAATATTGATGGAAAGTGGAAAACCTTATATAACAATTGATGAGGAAGTTTTTAATCTTGCTGGTGAAGAAATGGATTTTATTTGGGGACATCATCCGACTTTTGGCAAACCATTTTTATCAGAAGATTGTACTATAAATATAAAAAAAGCAAAAGTTAAAGTTATTCCAGGTGATGGTAAATCTTTTACTAATTTGAAACAAATAGAAGGTGAATGGCCATTTGTTGAAGGAATTAATGGTAAAAATATTGATATAAGTAAGGTTCCGTCAGAAAGAGAAAATGTTTCAGATGTAATTTTTCTTTCTGAAATAGAAGAAGGATATTATGAGATAATAAATGAAAAAATTAAAATTGGTTTTTTTATGGAATTTCCAAAAGAAGTTTTTAGATATATATGGTTTTGGAGAATCGCTAAAGGAAGTTATAATTATCCCTGGTATGGAAGAAACTATAATATAGCTCTTGAGCCATTTTCAAGTTTACCTGTTCTTACAGAGGCAATTAAGAGAAATGACCAATTAAAATTAAAAGAGATGTCTTCCTTAAAGGTAAAATTAAAAGCAGGGGTAAAGAAAGTTTAAAATGGAAGAATATGAAATTATTATAGGATTAGAAGTGCACGTAGAACTTTTGACAAAAACAAAAATGTTTTGCTCATGTTCAACTGAATTTGGAGCAGAGCCAAATTCTCAAATATGTCCAATTTGTACGGGTATGCCAGGGGTATTACCAGTTATTAATAAAAGAGCAATTGAACTTGCAATAAAGACAGGTATTGTTTTTAATTCTAATATTTCAAAATTTTGTAGATTTGCAAGAAAAAATTATTTCTATCCTGACTTACCAAAAAATTTCCAAATATCGCAATATGAGGAACCAATTGCTTTTGGTGGATACCTTGAAATAGATGGAAAGAAAGTCCACTTTAAAAGAATTCACCTTGAAGAAGATGCAGGGAAACTTTTACATGGAGAAAGTTATAATTTTTCTTTTGTAGATTTTAATAGAAGTGGTATTCCTTTACTGGAAATGGTTACAGAACCAGATATGAGGAGTCCAGAAGAAGCAGAAAAATTTCTTGAAAAACTTAAACAGATACTTGAATATTTAGAAATAAGTGATTGTAATATGGAAGAAGGGTCTTTAAGATGTGATGCAAACATATCAGTTAGGAAAAAAGGGGATGAAAAACTTGGAGTAAAAACAGAAGTTAAAAATATGAATTCTTTTAAATCAGTTAGAAAAGCACTATTATATGAAAGTAAAAGACAGATTGAGATGCTTAAAAAAGGAGAGAAAATCTTTCAAGAAACACGTCTATGGAATGAAAAGGAAGAAATTACAGAAGAGATGAGGTCAAAAGAAGAAGCACATGACTATAGATATTTTCCAGAACCAGACCTTGTACCTTTAAAGATAAATTTAGAATGGATTGATAAAATAAAAAAAGAAATAGGTGAACTGCCTGATGAAAGAAAAGAAAGATTTAAAAAAGAGTATAATTTATCTGATTATGATGCAAATGTTTTAACTTCTCAAAAAGGGATTGCAGATTATTTTGAAATCTGTTTAAAATATTATCAAAATCCTAAAATAGTTTGCAACTGGATAATGGGAGAACTGTTGGCTCAAATAAAAGGCAAAGTTTTAAAAGTAGATGATATCCCTTTAAAAGTAGAAAATTTCATTGAAATTTTGAAAATGATTGATGAAGAAAAAATTACAGTGACTGTTGGGAAAGAGATATTTAAAGAATCATATGAAACAGGGATTTCTCCTGTGGAAATAGTTAAAAGAAAAAATTTGACTCAAATACAGGATGATGAGTTGATTAAAAAAATTGTAGAAGATGTTTTAAAAGAAAATCAGAAAGCGCTTGATGATTGGAGAAAAGGGAAAGAACAAGTTTTGAGTTTTTTACTTGGCCAGGTAATGAGGAAAACAGGTGGGAAAGCCAATCCTAACATTGCAAAATCAATATTGATGGAATATTTAAAA
>JAOAEP010000080.1 GCA_026416755.1 bacterium
CAGAAAACGCTAAATAAAATTAAGTTATTTGAAATGACAGCAAAAACAGAAGAAGTTAGTGTCCATAAAATATAACAATAATATCTGTTTGAGTTTTCAAATCTTTCAAGGTAAGAAAAACTATAAATGATTGTAAGTATAGTAAATAATGAGACAAATATTGATATAAATGTAGAAAATGGGTCAATTAATAATATATCAGTTATATAAAATGGTGTTTTTTTAAAAAGTAAAATTAAGAAAAGTAAATAAAAAATTGAAACAAAGCCACTTATTATTTCCTTCGCATATTTAACTTTTGAAGGAATAACTCTACAAATAAAACCTCCAATAAGACCTGATAAGAAAACAATTAAAATAATTTTTTCCATAGTTTACTTTCTTTTCCTATTTCTTTTTTAATTTTTTCTGTTTTCTCTATTGATTTTTTAACTAGATCTTCAAAACTATATACTTTTTTCTTTTTCTCTTTATCATAAACAGCAATTCTTTCTGTACAACAATAACAAGGGTCAACTCCTGCAAGTATTATACATACATCTGAAATTGTTTCTCCAATGCAACTTGCTTTAAATGTGGGGATATTTACGTAACTCGGTGCTCTTATTTTATGTCTTATTGGACTTGATGCTCTTCCATCACTTCTTATATAATGAAAAACCTCTCCCCTTGGTGCTTCATGACGGCCAATTCCCTCACCTTTAGGTATTTCCCTAACTTCTTTCCAAATTTCTCCTTTTGTACCTTTAATTCTATCAAGAGATTGGTTAATTATTTTTATACTCTCAAAACATTCAAGTAATCTGACGACTGCCTTATCAAAAACATCTCCATTATTTGTTGTAATCATTTTCCAATCAACAAGATTATAAGCAGCATATGGGTCATCCTTTCTTACATCTATATCCACTCCACTTGCTCTTGCAATAGGCCCAACTGCTCCATAATTTTTGATATCTTCTTTATTAAGAATTCCCACACCTTTCAATCTTGCAGATAATACAGGGTCATCAATAACTGCTTCTGTAAGCATTTTTATTTTCCCCTCAACTTCTGATAATGTTTTCTTTAAAATTGGTATATCTTCATCTTCTATATTTCTTCTTACGCCTCCTATTCTAAACATTGCATAATGATTTCTATTTCCAGTTATCATTTCAAACATATCAAGAATACCTTCTCTATATTTCCATGCCCACATAAAAACAGTATTATAACCAAGAAAATGTCCAGCAAGACCAATCCATAAAAGATGACTGTGAAGTCGTTCAAGTTCTCCTATAATACTTCTTATATATTTTGCTCTTTCAGGGATTTCAATTTGTGCAAGGTCTTCAACAGCATTGCAATAAGCAAAAGGATGAGAGGTTGAACAAATACCACAAATTCTCTCAACTAAGAAAGTTACCTGGTCCCAATGTTTTGATTCTGCAAGTTTTTCTATCCCTCTATGGTTATAACCAGCAATCCATTCAACATCAACTACTTCTTCTCCATCACAAAAAAGTTGAAAATATTCAGGTTCTTCAAGAAGTGGGTGATATGGACCAATTGGAACAATTACTTTTTTAAGTTCTTCCATCCTTTTTAACTCCTTTCCTTAATGGGTATAAACCTTCTTGCCAATCTTCTCTTAATAAAAAGTGTTTTAAATTAGTGTGCCCAATAAAATTTATACCAAGAAGTTCCCATATTTCTCTTTCAATATAAGAGATTCCAGGAATAATATCTATTAAACTTTCTATCTCTGGTCTTTCTTTCTCAATAAAAGTTTTAACTGAAACAATAATTCCATCCTCTTTATCAAATGAAAAGTGGTATAAAAGTTCAAAATTATTAAAGTTTTCAATACCTGTTACAATTTGATACCTTGCTCCCATTTCATAAAAAATAGTTTTTATCACATCCTTTAAATCCTTACTATCGATGGTAATATATATTCTTTTTTTGTTACTTATATTAATTTCTTTTATCTTTTCACCTAATTTTTCTCTCAATTTTTCTATCATTTTATCTCCTTTAAAAACTTCACTATCCCTGCTATAATTGCTTCTGGTTTCGGTGGACACCCTGGTATATAAACATCAACCGGAATAATTTTATTTAAAGGGCCTGCCATTTGATAGCCGTCTCTAAAAATTCCTCCTGAACAAGCACATGCACCAATTGCAACGACAACACATGGTTTCGGTGTTTGTTCATATACTTCTTTCACTCTTTCAACACATTTTTTATTTACAATCCCTGTGCATAATAAAACATCAGCATGTCTTGGAGAACCAACAAGAACAATTCCGAACCTTTCAACATCAAACCTCGGAGTTAAAAGGTCAAGTATTTCAATATCACAATTATTACAACTGCCAGCACTTACATGATATACCCATAAACTTTTTTTCAATGCTTTAAGTTTTAAGTTCATATTAAACTCCACTTAAAGAAATCAAAATTCCCAATATACCTATTAAAGTTAACCATCCCCAGAAAAACCTTAATGATTGATCTATTCTTAATCTTGGGTTTGTATTTCTTATTAAAGTTATTAAAATTAATACGACCAAATATTTCAAAATAAAAATCAATAAACTTCCAAAACCAATTATAGGTGTCCCTCCAAGATATAAAATGACTATAAAAAGTGGGACTACAAAAAGTAAAATACTTTTTGCAAGTTTATAAAATCCGAGTAAAATTCCAGAGTATTCAATTAAGGCACCTCCTGCGATTTCTGTTTCTGCTTCTGCAAGGTCAAAAGGAACTACTCCAAGTTTACCTGTAGATGCAATAAGGATTATTATAAAACCTATTATTCCTGATAAAGAGAAAATATTGCTTCCATTTAAATTCTGATATTGAAATATTTCAATTAAAGAGGTAGTAAAATTGGCTTTTATTGCAGGTATTATTATGGCACAGATAAAAGGAAGTTCATAGGATAACAATAATTTTAACTCTCTACTTATACCAACAGAAGCAAGAACATTACCAGAGGAACTACCCCCAAGAATTATTGAAAGGGAAGGAATTGTAAGTAAGTAAATAAATAAAATTAAGTCACCTCCAAATCCAAAATTTTTTCTTAATACAAGAAGAAGCATAGTGCCACATATAGTTGAAGCAATTACTGAAAGAATAGGAGAAAATATAAAAGTGAATCTATTACTTCCTTCAGGGACTAAAACTTCTTTACCTGAAAGTTTAATAATATCTGCAAAACTCTGATACCATGGAGGACCAACTCTCCATTGTATTCTTGCAGTTATTTTTCTATCTATCCAGGAGACAAAAAGTCCTATAACACTTAAAAATATAAAAGATAAAACGAAATACCAGAAAGAATATATTACATTCATTTTTTTAAGCCATATGTTTCAATGTAACTAAAACATTTTACAATTAAGTTTTCTCCTATCTTATAAATATTTTCATTATCTTCAATTTCACTTTCTTCCAAAAATTTTATTGCATCACATTTTTCTGTTTCTACACATAATGGGATTTCGTTTTCCTTCAATCTACCAAGACATAAATCACATCTTCCAATAATATAAGGTATAATTTCAGGTAAAATTGTCCCAAATGGACAAGCCAAATAGCAACTTTTACATGAAATACATAAGAATCTACTTCTTTTGTTTATACCTTCCTCCCTTTTTAGTGCAGTCGTTGGACATACATTTATACATGGATGGTCTTCACATCTTCTACATGCGAGTAAAAAGGCGATTTCTTCTCTTAAACTTGTTATACCATCATTTTCTGGATGTAAAAAATAAGAACACTTAGCATCACAATTTTTACAACTTAAACACTTATCATAGTCAATAAATAATTTTTTCATTTTAAGCCCATATATTGGGTTTATCCTTCAATTGTTCATAAGTAAAAACAGGTCCATCTTTACATACAAATAAATCACCTATCATACAATGCCTACAATGTCCAACTGCACAATACATTTTTCTTTCCATAGATAAATAAATATCTTTTTCAGCAAAACCAATTTCAAGTAATTTTAAAGTTGTAAATTTCATCATAATAGGAGGTCCACAAACAATAGCAACACCATTTTTTATATCCATATCAAGCCCATCAAGTGTTTTCGTAACTACCCCTTCCATATATTTCCAATTTTCATCTTTTTTATCAACAGTAATTCTAAAAGATAATGGGATTTTTTCACATAATTTTTGCCATTCATCAAAAATTAATTCCTTATATATGTAATCCTGTGGTGTTCTTGCGCCACAACAGAAAACTATTTTATTATAATTTTTATAGGTTTCAACAAGGGCTAAAAATAATGCTCTTATTGGAGCAAGGCCAACACCACCTCCTACAAGTAAAACATCTTTTCCTTTAAAATTCTCAAGTGGATATGGTTTCCCATAAGGTCCTCTTACACCAACTATATCTCCTTTTTTCAATTGATGGATTTTTTCTGTAACTCTTCCGACTTTCATGACAGTAAATTCAAGTTTTTCTTTATCAAATGGTGAAGAAGAAGGAGTAAAAGGTGCTTCTCCAATTCCTGGAACTGTAAAAGAAGCAAACTGTCCAGCAAGGAAGGAAAATTCTTCGTATGGTTTTAAAATAATTGTATTTATTGTTGGTGATTCTTTTATATTATCAAGAACTTCACATTTTATTGGTTTATAAATGTTTTTTTCCATTTTAAACTTTCAATTTTTCTCTTAAAACTTCACTTAAAACTTTTCTCTTATCAATTTTCCCTATACAGCCACTTATACATCTTCCACATCCAGTACAACCAAACATTCCAAAATTTTCTTTCATATACCAATATTTACATAATAATCTATTAGCATACCTTTCATAAAGTGTAGGTCTTGGCGTTTCTCCAGAGGCCATTTTTGCATATCCTGGGAATAGACAACTATCCCAAACTTTAACCTTTTTAAATGCATCTTTTTCACTTGTATCTTCAAGTAAAAAGCATACACATGTTGGGCAATTGGAAGTACAACTTCCACAGGATACACAATTTTTTACATCTACTGGTTTTTCCCAATATTCTTTTTGGAACATCCCTTTTAAATTTTCAAAGTTTTTTAAATTATATTCTTCATTAATTTCTTCTATTTTTTGTATTACATTCTTTCTTTCCTCATTCAAAATTTTAATTTGACTTTCAGTTACATTATAAAATCTTGTATCTTCTCCTATAAAATTTCTTCCTTTTTCACTACCTATTTCTATAATAAATCCGTTTTCAATAAATGATAAATTTAAATCGTAATTTTCTTCAGGGTATGGCCTTACACCAACAACAGTACAAAAACAAGTTTTATATGGATTTTTACAGTCAATACTTATTATTAATGTATTTTCTTTTCTTTTAAAATAATTTGGGTCTTTAAATTCACTATCTTTAAAAACTCTATCAAGTATTTCTGTCCCTTTCAAATCACATGATGCAGGGCCAATAACTACAATTTGAGGGATATTTTCAAGTTCAGGGTATGTCCTTTCTTTAAATGGATATAAAAACAATTTTAATGGTTCAACAGGTCTTGCTCTATTATAAACAACTTTTTCAATATTCCCTTCATTTAAGATTTCATAAAATAATAGACCTTCATTATCAATTGGAGCATAAATAATCCTTTCTTCAATCTTCCCTCTTAAAAACTTTATCCAATCTGTTAAACTAATATATAATTTCTCCATTTTGACTTTGTGATTTTTTTCACAAATTTATTCAAAATTATACAATATTTAAAATAGTTGTCAAATTAATTCTCTAAAGGACTTAAAGAATGCAAAATATAAGAGGGTATGCCAAACACATTTATTTTTTTTGTAAAAGGATTTCTGTAAACGAGAACTTTTGTATTGTAAACATCTTCTATATTCTGATAAGTCAAAACATCTTCAACATTTCCGCTTTTATATATTTTACAATTTTTAAAAAGGATGATCTTTGAACAATAATGTGAAGCAAGGTTTAAATCATGAAGAATAGAAATAATTGTTTTCCCTTTCTCATTTAAATTTTTTAAAATATCCATAATCTGAAATTGATATCCAATATCAAGATGACTAGTTGGTTCATCAAGTAAAATAATTTGGGGATTTTGAACTATAACCTGAGCAATAAATATTCTTTGTTTTTCACCTTCTGAAATTTGAGATATTTTTTTATTAAGAAAAATTTCTATATTTAAATTTTTGCTTACTTCATATATTATATCCTCTTTCTCCTTTTTGAATCTACCTTCAAAAGGATATCTTCCATAAAGGAGAAAATCTTTCACTGTAATATCAAATGTAAATCTAATTTCAGAGGGTAAATAAGCAACTTCTTTAGCATATTCTATATTTTTTATCCTTTTTAAATCTTTTCCATTATATAGGATAAAGCCACTTTCTGGGACTAAAATTTTGGCTATCAGTTTTAAAAATGTTGTTTTTCCACCTCCATTTGGTCCAACAATTCCAATAAATTCATTTCCATAAATATCTATGTTTAAATCTTCAAAAACCTTATTTTTACCATAACTGAAATTTAAATTTTTAATTTCATATATTTTTTTTACCATATTTTTTCTGTCTTAATTAAAAGAGTTAAAAAGAAAATCCCTCCAAAAAAACCAGTAATAACACCAACTGGAATTTCTACAGGTCTTATTATAACTCTTGAAATTGTATCACAAAATATAAGGAAACTACCCCCTAATATAAAAGAAATAGGTATAATTTTTTTATGAATTGAACCAAACAATCCTCTTGCTATATGTGGAATTATTAAACCAACAAAACCAATAATTCCAGAAAGAGAAACACATAAAGATGAAATTAAACATATAATAAAATATGTAATGTATTTCTCAAAATTTACATTTATTCCAAGTGTTTTTGCTTTTTCTTCATCTATACTTAATATATCATAAACTCTACCTGAATAAACTAAAAATATAAAAGACAAAAAAATTAAAATAGAAGAATAAAGTAATATTTTACTGGAGAAAGAAGATAGGTCGCCGAAAAGAAATAAAATTCTTAAAGGAAATTTCTCATAACTTACAATAGAAACTAAAAATAAAACAAGTGAAGAAGATATAAAATTTAAAGAGATGCCAGCAAGAATTATAGAAGTAGTAGAAAATTTTTTAAAAAATGAAATTGTAAGGATTAAGAAGAAAGATAAAATTGAACCCATAAATGAAAAAAATGGGATTGAATTTATATTTCCTATTAAAACTCCTATCGCAATTCCTAAAGATGCACCTCCTGAAATTCCAAGAGTATAACTTTCAGCAAGAGGATTTTTTAAAATAGATTGTAAAACACATCCAGAAATTGAAAGCCCTGCACCAACTATAAAAGCACATATAACTCTTGGAATTCTTATTTTTAAAAATATTGTTTTTTCTATTTCAGAAAGATTAAGAATTTCTTTTGGTGAATAAATTTTTGAGCCAAAAAAAATCCCAAAATAAATTGCTAATAAAAAAAATATAACTATTAAAAAATTCTTTTTCAATACTCAATCCCTTTTCTTGCTTTTATCCCTTTATCATATGGATGTTTTATTTTTTTTATTTCACTTACATAATCTGCTTTTTTTATAATTTTTTTAGTAGCACCACGACCTGTTAATATAAGTTCAATATTTTTTGGTTTTTCTTCCATAATGTCAATAATTTCTTTTTCTTTTAAAAACCCATCCCTTAAAGATATTAAAATTTCATCACATATAACTACATCATATTTTTTTTCATTAAATATTTTTTTTATAAACTCAAGCCCTTCCAAACACTCTTTCCTTAATTTTTCTATATCTGTTTTTTCACAAAAAGGATGTTTCTTTGCAAAAGTAAACACATCTATTCCGTTTTTCTTTAATATTTCTACCTCTTTGTAGTTCCATTTTTTTAAATTTTTATGGAAGTAAATAAAACATACATTTAATTTATGACTTTTTGCTCTTAAAGCAAGTCCAATTGCACTTGTTGTTTTTCCTTTCCCATCACCAGTATAAACTTCAATTAATCCTTTTTTCATCTATAAAAGTAATTATATAACTCTTTAACAACTTCCACAAAAGATAAAGGGGTTGGACTACAAATTTTATCACTATCTATCAATAGAATTTTTCCATTCTTAATCGCATTTATTGTTTTATATCTTTCCCATACTTTTTTCTCTCCTTCTGCATCTATACCCATTGATGCTATTATTATAATATCAGGATTTAACTTTATTATTTCCTCTATGCTATATATTCCTCCTTTTCCCTTTATTACATTTTCTCCTCCAGCAAACTCAATTATATCATTTACAAAAGAATCTGTCCCTGCAACCCATAATGGTTTTGTCCCAACCTGAACGAGAATTTTTTTCTTTTTTCTTTTTGTCCCTTTTTCTTTTATCTCTATTAATTCCTTTTTAACCCTTTTTATTATTTCTCTTGCTTCAATTTCTCTTCCAATCAATTTCCCAATTTTTATAAAATCATTACATAATTGTTCAAAATTCAATGGATAACTAAAAATTTCAATTTTCAATCCAAGTTCTTGCATTTTTTTTAAATCTTTAGGATTTGTTAAATTTGTTGCAATTACTAAATCTGGTTTTAAAGAGTAAATTTTTTCAACATTTATATCAATAACATTTCCAACTTTTTCTATATATTTTGCTTTTTCAGGTCTTGTACAATATATTGTATTTCCAACTATTTTTTCTCCTTCTCCAAGAATAAAAATACTTTCAGTAATTGCAGGACCAAGAGTAACTATTTTTTGGGGAAGTTGAGCAAAAATGGCAACTGAAAAATTAAGAAGAAAAATTAAATTCCAATTAAATTTTAAAAATTTTTTCATTTATTTCAATTTAAAATTAAACTCTATTATAAAAGAAATTTTTTCATAATTTAAAATTACTGGGAAATCTGGGAAAGGACTCGCATTTTTAATAATTTCCAATGAGGTTTTATCAAGTATTTCATTCCCAGAACTTTTCAAAATTTTCAATTCTTCTAAAACCCCATTTTTTTTTAAAATAAATTGTATTTTAATTTTACCCTCAATGTTTCTTCTTCTGGCAATTTCAGGATAAAAAATCTTCTCATCTATCTTTTTTTTAATTAACTTAAAATAAGAAGAATCAATAAATTTATTTAATTCTACTTCAATGACTTCTTTTTTTTCAATTTTTTCTTGATTTAAACTCCCAATTACTTTTTTATTAATATCTAAAACTTCTTTTTTATCTCCATTTGTATTTAATACAACCTGTTCACCTATCTTTTTTTCATCTTTTACATCTATTTTTTCAATAGGAATTTCTATATCTCCATATTTTTTTTCTTCATTTATTTCCCCTTCACTAATACTTACTATTTCTTCCTTCTTTTTTTCAATTTTCACTTCATCAGAATTATCACTTTTGGGATATAAATTTTCAAATGTTTTTTTATCAAACTTCTTATATTTTGGTTCTTTCTTAGTTATCTTTTTTGGTTCTTCAATTTTTTTTTCAATTTCAACTAAATTGACAAAAAATATCTCCTCTTTTTTATTTACATCAATCTTATTAAATAAAATCAAACAACCAAACATTAAATGAAGAGAAACTGAAAATAAAAAACTTAAATTTCTATAGTTCACTTTTTAAAATGAAAAAGAAACACCTCCTTTATACATTCTTCCACTTGCAGGATAATATGAATTTTCACTCCAACCTTCAAATCCATAGTTTGCATAAATTCTATTAAATAAATTCTCTATTCCAAAATAAAAATTTAGATTGTTTTTTTCGAATTTTTTAGGTTTGTATCTCAATAAAACATCCACTGTGGCATATCCTGAAAGGGGTTGTTGGTTGTTATCATAATCTCCACCTAAATACATATCATCAGTTAAAATGAAATCTGTTGTTAATGAAATGTCAAAGGGTAAATTAAAAGTTAAACCAATAACACCTTTATGAGGTGGAACAAGAGGAATTTTTTTGTTTATATATGGTTCGTAATCAAGTTTAGCATCTATATAAGTATATACCCAGTGAAGATTTATAAATTCTGTTATTTCCCAGTCACCTTTAAACTCAATTCCAAATCTTTTTGTTTTACCGATATTTTCATTCATCCAGGTATTTAGATTATAAAAAATTTCATCTTTAAGTATATTATAGAAGACAAATAAACCAAGTTTTAGGTCCTTTAAAGAATAAACTTCAGTCCCAATTTCAAAACTGTTTCCTTTTTCAGGTTTTAAGTATTGATTGAAAAACACATCCCACCCATAATAATAATAAGCAATCTCATCTGTAAAAGGATATCTATAAACTTTATCATATTTTAAAAATATCTTTGTTTTTTCAGGAATAAAATATGTAAAAGTTGAATTGTATGCAATTCCTTTAAAGTTTTTACTTTGTAAGAGATTAAATGTATCTTTCGCACTTATTTTAGCATTTTCATATCTTCCTCCGAAAGTAAAAATGAAATTATTTGTAATATAAAAGTCATTATGAAGATAAAAACCAGTTGAAATTTTTTTAATATTTGCTTCATTTATCAAATTATTTCTTTCTCTTTCTCCATATTGTTTTATATTTAATGGCTGGTTATAAAAATCAATCCCTAAAATTAATTTGTTTTCTCTTCCAAAAAATGGGTTGGTTAGAATATATTTAGGAGTAATAGAAAATGTCTCTAATAAAGTAGAATTAAAAGAAAACCAACTTTCCATATTGCTCACACCGTCTTTCCTTCCATAAGCAAAATTTACTTGAAATTTATTATTTGGATTTATATTTTTCTCTATTCCTAAATTTACATTAAAAAAGTCATATTCTGCATCATCATTTTGATTTTGTGCCTGTCTTGGATTTGTTTCCATTTGGGTTTTTGTAAGTCCACCAGGCATTTCATAATATTCAGAAAGACCTGAAAGGTTTAAATTAATCATTAAATCTTCTTTTGGATTAAATGAAAGATTTATCCCTAATCCTTTTGAGTTAAAACCAGTCCTATCTCTCCATCCAGAAGTGTTAAGATGTTCGCCTGTAATTGCATATGAAAATTTATTATCTTTTCCTGAAAATGTTATTCTCTGATTATTAAAACTAAATGAACCAAAAGAAGGAGTTATTGTTAAAGTTGGTTTTTCTTCTCCCTTTTTTGTGATAATATTTATTACACCAGATATTGCATTGTCTCCATACAAAACTGTGTTTGCACCTCTTATAATTTCTATTCTTTCTACATTCTCTATTGGTATCTGAAGCCACTCAATTTGAGACATATCAGGAGGATTTAATTTTCTTCCATCTAAAAGTATTAAGACCTTACCTTGACTTTGTTCTCCAAAACCACGAAGGTCAATTTGGGCTTGAGATGGATTACCTGAAAAACTTCTCCAGAAAATTCCTGCTTTTTTTTCTAAAAGTTCAGGTAAGGTTGAAATACTTGTTGCTTTTATTTCTTCTTTATCAATTACTATCACATTTGCTGGGATTTTTTCTACTTCTTCTTCAGCCCTTGTCGCAGTAATAACAACTTCTCCAAGTTCAACAGTATCTTCTTCAGCAAAACAAGAAAAAACTAAAGATAAAAAAATTAATAAAATCAATCCTTTTTTCATTTTATCCTCCTTTCTTTTTATATTCTGATTTTAATATATCAACTAAATTCATATTTTTTCTTCTCACCTCCTTTCTAAATAAAAAAGCCCACCACTAAAAGTGGTGGGCTGCACCCGTTTTTCTTCGCCATTTCTTTCTGCCCTCGCAGAAAGAAAATACACCAACTTAGGGCAGGTCTTCTGACTCGGGCTTCTTCCTACTCGGCTGTCTTCCCATTCACCATAAATATTGGTGAACAGTGACTTTCTTGCCTTTCGTCTGCCCTCACAGCTCCGGGGGAGTGGCTGATTATCCACCAAATATAGTGGATTACAGCACTTCCCTATTAAGCCATAAAGGCACCCTAAGTTTAAAACTAATTATACGTTATTTAAAAATTTTGTCAAGTGTATGGAATTCCTTAAAAAACTGGTTAAAAGAATTGTTAACTTCGGAAGTTAACAAAAGTCAAAAGAAAAAGAGAGCCCCGGGGGTGAGGGCTCTCCGAAAGGGGGTGAGGGGGAATGAGGGGGTTTTTAGGCCGCGCAGGACTCGAACCTGCTACCCCTGCCTTAAAAGGGCAGTGCTCTGCCTGGTGAGCTAGCGGCCCCTTTAAAAATTATAATTATACACTTTTTTAAATTTATGTCAATTTTTATATAAAACCTATTTTCCTAATTCCCCTCTCAGAAATTTAACTTTTTATTTTACCACATATTTTATTTTTTGTAAAGAAAAAAATTTTATTCTAAAATTAAAATAAAAACAAGAGAAGATAAAAAAATGGAAAAAATAAATAAAAAGATAATACGGGATGAAAAGACAAATAGAGAGTTATGGGAAATTGGTTTTGATGATTGTGATTGTGTTGCACCTTACGTTTACTTTCAAGCATTTTCACAAGATGAAAAATATATAGTTTTTGCTTCAAATAAAACAGGAGTATCTGAATTATACGGAATGGAACTAGAAGGGAATGAGGTAGTTAAAATTACAGAGAATTTTGGCAAAATTTATAACTATACATTTTGTGATAGAGAAATTATTCTTGTTGATGAAGAAGTTGTTAGTATAGACATAGAAACATTGAGAAAGAGAATAGTGATAAAAAAGAAAAAAGAATGGATAAATATCTTTGGAGGACCTGCAATTTCAGAGAAGAACAAAAATATTGCTTGTTTTTATAGAGATAGAGAAGGGAATATAGGTATAGTTTATACATCCATTAAAAATCCAGAAATTTATAAAACATATAAATTACCCGAAAGTGTAAAAGATGTTTCTCATTTAATTGCCTGTCCATCCGAAGAGTTAATATTTACATTTAATATTCTTCCAGATAAACAAAATGATTTTCAGTTACCTCATTCTGAAAGGGCAAGAGCATGGATGATTAATATAGATAAAGAAGAATTTAAGCCATTTCTGATAATGCCAGTTGGATTTCGGGCAACTCATGAATATTGGGGACACAGAGATAATTTACGACTCTATTTTCACAAAAAAACAGTCCCTAGTTTTACACCAGTTTGTATTTGTTCAATTAATATAAGTGGTTCTGACTATAAAGAACATTTTTATTCTGAAAATAGGAAACTTGGACATTCTTCTATTTCCTATGATAATAAATTTATTGTTTCAGATGTCCAGGAAGTGGATGAAAATGAACTTTACCTTATTAATTTAGAAACGGGGAAATTTGAAATACTTTGCTGGCCAAATTCTTCCTGTTCAGAGGCAAAGGGTCAATTAAGTCACGTACATCCTTCTTTCAGTCCTTCAAATAAATATATAATTTTTTCTTCTGATAAAAAAGGTAAGACATCAGTTTATATAATGCCTTTATCTTTCAGCCTTTAATTTAGATGCTTTTATAAAGGCAGAAAATAATGGATGGGGAAGAAATGGTTTTGATTTAAATTCAGGATGAAATTGAGTTGCAATAAAAAAGGGATGTTCTTTTAATTCTATTATTTCAACAAGGTCTTTTTCAGGATAAATACCTGCAATTTCCATACCTTTTTTTTCAAAAAGTTCTCTATATTTATTGTTAAATTCATATCTGTGTCTATGTCTTTCATAAATTTTTGTTTTTTTATATACATTAAAAGAAATTGTTCCCTTTTTCAATTTACAGGGATAA
>JAOAEP010000041.1 GCA_026416755.1 bacterium
TGTCTTTGAAATATAAATACTGTAATTCTTCCCAAGTATCTTTTCAACATCTTTTTTCTCAATTCCCAAGGGTATTTCTCCTTTTATTATAGTTTCTTTCCATTCTTCTTTTAAATCAGGATTATTTTTAATATATTCTTCCCTATAATCTATATCAAGGAATGTTTTTTCTCTTCCCTGAAATCTAAAAGCACATCCAGATAAAAATATTGAAATTATTAGAAAAATTAAATTTTTCATCTTGCCTCCTTTTTGTTTTTTATTTTATCATATATAATATGGAAAAAGAATATTTGCTTCCTACAAAAATATGCGATGTTGATAATCCTGATATAAGAATGAAAGGATATATTTTAACAAAGAAAACTTTTTCTGAAAAACAGAAAGCAATTGATATTTTTAATTTTGTTAGAGATGAAATTAAATATAGATTTGATTATCCCTATATAAAGGCATCAGAAACATTGAAAAAAGGATATGGGAACTGTTTTAACAAATCAAATCTTCAAATAGCACTTTTGAGAAGTTGTGGAATATACTCAGGGTATAAAGTTTATTTAATAAAAAAAGAAGTTTTCTCACCAATTGTTCCAAAAGAAATTTATGAAATGATAAGTCAACCAACTATTCATGTTAGTTGTGTTGTTTATCTTGAAGAAAAATGGATAGAAAATGATGCAACAATTGATTTTGAACTTTATAGCCATATTTACAGAAATATTGAAAACTGGAAATATATAGAATGGGATGGTGAAAATGATTTGAGTTTACCTGATAAATATATAATTGAATGTCAAGGAATTTATTCAAATATTGACCTTTATCTTTTAAATCCTCCAAAATTCTGGAATGACCAACTACTTGAAAAAGCAAATAGATTTATAGATGAACTTGTCAGATGAAGTTTACAACCACCATTTCTGTTTAAGGTAATTTATATATTTATCACAAATTTCATCTGGGACATTTGCAGGAATATGATTGCCAACAGCAAAAATTAAACCTTTACATTTTCCATTTTCTACAAATTCAAAAGTTCTATCTATATCATTTTTCACTTTTTCCCATTTTTTTAAGGTCATATCTCTACAATCAACAAAACTACCTATCAAACAAACTATATCACCAAAATTTTCTACCATATATTCAAAATCATTTACTGGTTCAAAGATAAGTCCATCTGCACCAACTTCTATTATATCTTTTGCAAAAATACTGAAATTCCCATCAGAACAGAATAAAATCTTTTTGCCTTTTTTCTTTAATTCTTTCCATAGTTCACCATATCTAGGTATAATTGCCTTTCTGTAAAAATCAGGTGACATAAAAGGACCATTTGACCAGACAAAATCATCGTGTTGAATTATTACTTCCACATTTGTTTGAGCCCATGCCTTCATATAAAAAAGTGTATATTTGAAAAATCTATCTATAAGTTTCTCAAATTTATTCTTATCACTTGCAGAAAGAAGTAGCATCTCCCAGCCAAATGCCTGAATAAGCCCTGAAATAATTGTTTTGTAATATCCACCTGTTATGAGTTGCTCCGGAAATTTTTCTGATAGAGTTTTATATTTTTCCTGATATGTCTTAACCTGTTGCTCAAACTTAGGGAAACCATATTCTTTCGCTGGGTCAAATTCCCATACTTCAAAAACATCTTTAAAAGGGCATTCATTCTTTTCTCTCCTATCTGAACCATCTATTGCATAAATTGCATGACCCATATC
Source organism: bacterium (assembly GCA_026416755.1). Taxonomy (GTDB): domain Bacteria; phylum Ratteibacteria; class UBA8468; order B48-G9; family JAFGKM01; genus JAMWDI01. Next base: position 1,731 of record JAOAEP010000041.1, read on the forward strand.
AGTCGCTCTACCTCTTTCAAACCAGTTACCATAAAGTCCATCATCTGTCACCCATAATAAATCGTAATTCCATATTTCATAAAATTTTTTAATCCTTTCAGGGTGGTCTTCTGATAGGCCTGTAATTTTTGATATATATTCTTTGTGATACTCCATACTATATTCAGTATGACCCACCCTTTCCTCCATCCTTAAATTTATTGCATCAAGTGCTATTTTTTTGCTCATTTTTTATTTAGATTTTTTAAGTCCGTTGGGCTTCTTTCCCGCCCTTTTGGCTTTTGTAAATTATATTTTAAATTTTTTTAACAATCAACTGAACGAAATTCTTCAAAAATAGTTTCTATGAAAATATATTGTTTTTGCAAAAATAAAATTGACAAAAATCAAAATCTTCTCCTGCAAAAAGATTTATTTTTTTAAGAATAGTTTTTATTTATTTGGGTAGGTTTTTACTTAAATCTTTTTTTATTCTATAGTCAAAAATAACTTTATACATTAATCCCTTTTTCTCTTAATCTCTTAACTAACTCATTTTCATCAAAAAAACCTTTGTTTTTATTGCTTCTTTTAAATCATTGGTTTTGCTTTTTAATACCAAATGGATTAAGATATATAAAACCATTTTTCCCTAAAATTTCAACTCTTAAATAATTTTTTATTTTTTCATTTCCTTTATAATTTATTTCTGGACCATAACCAATTACTTCTCCATTTGAAATCCATTTAATTTCTTTATAATTGGTACAAAATATTCTAATCTCCCCAGTTTCTTTGTTAACTTTTATTTTTTTTAATTCAGGTAAATCTGAACCAAGTATTGTAGAACATACATAAAATTTCCCTTTTTTCATTGCTTCTTTTATTTCTTCTTCATTAAGTTTTTCAATTAAAAGAACATTCCAGTTTATTGCAAGTTGAGAAATATTATGGAAATCATCATTTCCAAATCCCCATATTGGTCTATCTGGCATTGTCTTTTTTAATAAATTGTCCCATATATCTGTATCTCCATAAGGTTTACCTTTTGTTTGAATGCCGGTATTAAGAATTTCTATGCCTATAAGGTTTTTATAAGTTTCAAATAAATTTATATACCAGTTAATCTGTTTATTATATCTACCAGGATGAGAAAAAACAGCAAATCCATCTTTTTCATTTACATATTTTAAGATTTTTTCTTCATTCAAATTTTCAATTTCAGAAGGGATTTCAAAAGAAAAATATGCAAGAATATGATGCTGATTATTTTTTCCAAACTCAATACCCGGAATTAAAAATAAACTTTTAGAATCTAATTTAATATTTTTGTTATGGTCTGTAATTGATAATACTGAATAACCTTTCATTCTATATAAAGTTAAAACTTTTTGAATCTCTTCTTTTCCATCGCTTTCAGTAGTATGTGTATGTAGATTTGCTTTATATTTTCTTATTTTTCCCCAATTTATCTCTTCATAAGGATTTATTAAAACAGTTTCTTCTTTTTTCTCATATTTAATGAAACACCCTGCCAGAAAAAGAAAAATTAAAATAAATAAAAAATATTTTCTTCTCATTTTTCCTCTACAAAACTTATTTCAATAATTCTATCTATCCTGAAATTTCTTATTGCATTTCTTTTTTTACAGAATGCTTTAAGTCCTATGAATTTCTCTTCACAATATTCCATTTCTTCAATTGATAAAGGAATTATTACCCTTTTTGTTTTTTCATCATTTGGTTTGAGATAAACTATTTCTAATTCTCTTTCTTTATCAATTGCTTTTTTTATAATCTCTATTTTCTTTTTAAAAGGTAATTTCTCTTCTGATTTTTTATACTGATATTTTGTAAGGAAATCAACTATTTTCCAATCACTCCAAATATGATATTTCTTGATTGGTCTTTTCAAGATAATCCCTTCAAGTGTTCTACATCTGCTTAAAGCAACATAAATCTGTCCTGGCGCGAATGTTCCTTTTCCAACATCAATAATAACTTTTTCAAATGTTTTCCCTTGACTTTTATGAATTGTAACAGCCCATGCGAGTATAATTGGGAATTGTGTAAATTTACCAATTGTTCTTGTTTTTAATTCATCTTTTTCAATATAATATTCAAAATTTTCCCATGTATGAGGTTCAACTTCAAACTCTCTCCCATCAAATGATTTTACCAATATAATATTTTCTTCTGGAAATATTTCTACTATTTTACCTAAAGTTCCATTTATCCATCTTTTTTGAAAATCATTATTTACAAGCATTATCTGGGCATCTTTTTTTAAATTTAGAAATATATTTGTTGGGAGATAATCTTTACTAAATTCTCCTTCAATTAAGCCTTTAAATGTAAAAAGAGGAGATTTTATCATTTCAAGACGACTATTATTAATCTTTTCTGCATCTTTATTTGTAGTGACCAGAAAAATATAAAATTCCTCATCTTTCGGTTCAAAATCTGGTATATATCTACTATTAATTTTTTCTATTTCTTCCTCTGTAACTTTACCACTTCTTATGGAATTTAAAATTTCTATAAAATTAGAATCTTCCTGTCTGTATACTTTTTCAAGTTCTATAAATTCCATATCAAAATTTTTAAAAACTTTTGCACTATAAAAATAAGGGGTTTCATAAATAAATTCAAATAACATTTTTTCTTTTTTTGTAACAACAGGAGGAAGTTGATAAAGGTCTCCTATAAAAACCATCTGAACTCCACCAAATGCTCTTTTAAAATTATCTCTATTTATCCTTAAAAACTTATCAATACAATCAAGAATATCTGCTCTTACCATTGAAATTTCATCTATTATTATTGTCTCTATTTCTTTATATAAATTTTCTCTTTCATCAAAAACTTTTTCCACTTTTGAGAGAGTTATATCGGGTTTAAATCTAAAAAAAGAGTGGATTGTCTGTCCTTTTACATTTAAAGCAGCAACACCAGTTGGTGCAAGAATCACAATTTTTTTTCTTGTTATACTTCTGAAATATTCAAGAAGAGTTGATTTTCCTGTTCCTGCTCTACCTGTTATAAAAATATTTTTATTTGTATTTTCTATAAGTTCAATTGCTTTTTTAAAACTTTCATTGATTTCCAGATTCAAAAAATTCCTCATACAAAATTTTTAGAAAAAATAAAACTAAGAAGACCTTTTTGGCAATGTAAACGATTTTCTGCCTGTTCTATAACTATTGAATTTGGCCCATCTATAATTTCATCTGTTACTTCTTCTCCTCTATGTGCAGGAAGACAATGCATGAATAAGAAGTCCGGCTTTGCTTTTTTCAATAATTTTTTATTTACTTGATAATCCTTAAATATCTTTAGCCGTTTTTCTTTTTCACTTTCATCTCCCATACTTATCCATGTGTCTGTGTAAATAATATCAGCATCTTCAATAAAGGCATCGGGTTTAGAACTTATTTTTAAAATACCCTTATTTTTCAAGTTTTTTATAATTTTTTCATCAGGTCTAAATTCATCAGGACAAGATACTCTTATTTCTATGTTAAGTAAATCACAGCCTTCAATTAATGAATTACATATATTATTCCCATCTCCTATATAAGTAATTTTTATATTTTCAAGTGTTCCTTTTTTTTCATATATTGAGAAAAAATCACAAAGTATCTGCACAGGATGATAAAGGTCTGTTAGAGCATTTATTACAGGAATTTCAGAATATTGGGCAAACTCTTCAATTTCTTTTTGAGAATAGGTTCTTATAATTATTCCATGTATATATTTTGAAATTACTCTTGCAGTGTCTTTAATTGACTCTCCCCTTGAAATTTGAGTTGTATGAGAAGATAAATAAATTGGGTAACCACCTAGTTGATAAATAGCGACTTCAAAAGATAATCTTGTTCTTGTACTTGGTTTTGAAAATAGTAGTCCTATAATATGGTTTTTTAAATGGTCTGTAATTTTTTTTTTCTCTCTTTAAACTTTTGAAATATTTAGTAAGGTCAAAAATTTTAAAAATCTCTTCTTTTGTTAAATCTTTTATTTTTAAAAAATCTCTTTTCATTTAAATCCTGCCTCTTTTAATGAATTTTTTAATATCTTAATCCCCTCATCAATTTCTTCTTTCTTAATATTTATTGCAGGCATAATTCTTATAATTTTTCCTTGTGTACAATTAACAAGTAGTCCATTTTTAGCACATATATTTACAAGTTCATCTCCTTGTTTTTCAAGTTCAATAGCAAGCATAAGCCCAATACCTTTTACCCTTTTGATTTCTTTAAATTCATTTTTTAATTCTTCAAGTTTTCTTCTCAAATATTCACCCATAATTCTAACATTTTCAAGTAAATTTTCTTTTTCTATTGTTTCAAGAACACCAAGACAAGCAGCACACGCAACTGGAGAACCACCAAAAGTTGAAGCATGCGTTCCAGGTCCCATTAAATCACTTATTTCTTTTCTTGCAATCATTACTCCTATTGGGAAACCGCCACCTAACGTTTTTGCCAATGTCATTATATCTGGTTCTACTTCAAACAGTTGATAAGC
>JAOAEP010000058.1 GCA_026416755.1 bacterium
AGTTTACAGGTCAATGTTTAGAGAAATTGTGGTATCATATTTAGGCCCTGAAGGAACATTTACACATCAAGCCGCATTGAGTAAATTTGGTAAAAAAGCGAGATATCTTCCTGTTAAGACAATAGATGAGGTATTTAGAGAGGTTGAAAAAGAAAGGGCTGATTATGGAGTTGTTCCAATTGAAAATTCTATAGAAGGAGTTGTAACCCATACTCTTGATGTATTTATTGAAAGTGATCTAAAAATTACCTCTGAGACCCCCCCCCCCACCCCCCATTTTTTACTGTCAAAAGAGAAAGCCATAAGTGATATAAACAAAGTATATTCTCATCCACAAGCAATCGCTCAGTGTAGAAATTGGATTGGACAGAATCTTCCTAATGCAGAAATATTTGAGACAGAAAGTACAACAAGTGCTGTTAAAAAAGTAATAAAAGAAAAAAATTCAGCTGCCATTGCTTCAGAAATTGCTGCAGAAATGTATAACTTGAATATATTAGCAGAGAGAATTGAAGATTTTAGAGAAAATGTTACAAGATTTTTAGTTATTGGAAAAGATTTTACAGAAAAAACAGGCAATGACAAAACATCAATTCTTTTTTCAATAAAAGATAAAGTAGGTGCTTTACACGATATACTTGCTCCCTTTAAAAAAGAGAATATAAATTTAACAAGAATTGAATCAAGACCTAGTAAAAAGAAAGCATGGGAATATGTTTTCTTTGTTGATTTTAATGGCCATAAAGATGAACCGAATGTTAAAAAAGCACTGGGTAAAATAAAAAAATCCACAATTTTTTTAAAAATTCTTGGTTCATATCCGAAAGAAGGAGGATAAAATGAGAAATAAAAACTTTATAAGGAGGTTTATATGGCTGATTTGATCATTATGAGGCAAGGAGCAACAGAAGAAGAAATTGAAAAAGTTGTTAAAAAAATAGAAAAACTTGGATTTCAGGCGCATATAAGCAGAGGAACTGAAAGAACTATAATAGGGATTATTGGGGATACAAGAGAAATATCAGATGAAGTTTTTAGAGTATTACCTGGAGTAAGTGAAGTCATAAGTATTTTAAAAGAATATAAACTAGCCAGTAGAGATTTTCACCCAAATGACACAATAATAGATGTAAATGGTATTAAAATTGGAGAAGGATATTTTGTTATTATGGCTGGTCCTTGTTCCGTTGAGAGTAAAGAACAACTATATAAGACGGCAAAATATGTTAAAGAGAAGGGAGCAAAAATTTTAAGAGGTGCTGTGTTTAAACCAAGAACTTCTCCATACTCTTTTCTTGGTCTTGGCGCAGAAGGTCTAAAAATAATAAAAGAAATAAAAGAAGAACTTGAAATACCAGTTATAACAGAGGTTATGTCACCAGAAGAGGTTGAGATAGTGAGTGAAGTAAGTGACATTCTACAGATAGGAACTAGAAATATGTTTAATTATAGATTATTACAAAAAGTGGGTAGAATAGATAAACCTGTTTTGTTAAAAAGAAATTTTTCTGCTAAAATTTCAGAATTTTTAAACTGTGCAGAATATATATTGAAGGAAGGGAATAATAAAGTAATTTTATGTGAAAGGGGAATAAGAACCTTTGATTCCGAATTTACAAGAAATATTCTTGATTTAAGTGCAATACCTATTCTTAAAAAAGAAACACATTTACCCATTATTGTTGATCCAAGCCATGGAACTGGTAGAAGAGACCTTGTTATTCCGATGAGTAAAGCAGCAATTGGAGCAGGTGCAGATGGACTTATAATTGAGGTACATCCAAAACCAGAAGAAGCACTTTCAGATGGATTTCAATCAATAACACTTGATATGTTTAGTAATTTGATGAATGAAATAACACCCTTTATAGAAATAACAAAAAAGAAAATGTAGAATGAATGTAATTGTTCAAAAGGCCAAAAGAATAGTTGGAGAAATTGAACTTCCTGGAGATAAATCAATTACTCATAGGGCTATTATATTTGGAAGTATATCCAATGAGGAAACACTAATAATTAATTATTCTAAGGGGAAAGATTGTCTATCAACTTTGACCTGTTTTGAAAAACTTGGAATAAAATTTGAGAAGACAGAAAATGAAATATTTATAAAAGGTGGAGAATTTAAGGAACCAGAAGATATTCTAAACTGTGAAAATTCTGGAACAACTATAAGACTTTTATCAGGTATTCTTGCTTCAAAACCATTTTATTCTGTCTTAACAGGTGATTCTTCTTTAAGACAAAGACCAATGGATAGAATTATTAAACCATTAAGAGAAATGGGGGCAAAGATTTATGGAAGAAATAATGATAAATATCCTCCTTTAACTATAATCGGGAAAAAATTGAAAGGAATAAATTTTAAAATGGAAATTCCTTCTGCCCAAGTGAAAAGTTGTGTAATCCTTGCTACAATTTTTGCTGAAGGTGAAAGTATAATAGAAGAGCCATATCAAACAAGAGACCATACAGAAAGAATGCTTAAGTATTTTAATGGCGAAATAAAAAAAGAAGGAAATAAAATTATTGTGAAAGGAAATCAAATTTTAAAAGGGAAAAAAATTCATGTTCCTGGGGACTTTTCATCTGCTTCATATTTTATAGCATCTGCCCTATTAATTCCTAATTCAGAAATCTTAATTAAAAATGTCAATTTAAATCCCACAAGAACAGGATTTTTGAAAGTAATAGAGAGAATGGGAGGGAAGTTTAAAATTGTAAATCAAAGAGAAATTTCAAATGAACCCGTTGGAGATTTAAAAATAGAATATACTGAAAAATTGAAAGGAGTGAACATTTTACCTGAAGAAGTTCCAAATATAATAGATGAAATTCCTATAATTGCTGTTATTGGATGTATTGCAGAAGGTGAAACAATTGTTTCAGGAGCAAAAGAATTAAGAGTCAAAGAATCTGATAGAATTAAATCAATTACAACAGAATTAAAAAAATTAGGAGCAAATATAAAAGAAAAGGAAGACGGATTTATTGTAAAAGGAGGTATAAAACTTAAAGCAACAAAAGTAAATTCTTGGAATGATCACAGAATTGCTATGGCACTTACTCTTGCATCTTTTATAGCAGAAGGAGAAACTATTATTGAAAATTCAGAATGTATAGATATTTCTTTCCCGGAATTTTTTGATAAATTTAAAGAACTCGGAGTAAATTTTAATTTCTATTAAAGTGGAGGAAATTATGAAAGAGATTTATTTTTATACACCTACAAAAATTTATTTTGAAAGAGGTGGGATTTTAAAGTACTTACCACTTTTAAAAAATTATGGAAAAAAGGTTTTAATTGTTTCAGGAAAAAGTTTTATATTTAAATCAGGATTGATGGCAATAATTGAAGATATATTAAAAAAAGAGGATATTAAATATTCCATTTTTGCTAAAGTAAATCCAGAACCAGATGTAGAAAATGTGGAAGAAGGGGTTGAATTCTGTAAAAAAGAAAATTGCGATGTTATTTTGGCTATTGGTGGAGGAAGTGCACTTGATGTCGGAAAATGTATTTCTGCAAGAATTAGAAATGAAGGGAATTTAAGAAATTATTTTGGAGAAGCAAATTTTAAAAATGAACCTTTACCTATAATTGCAATTCCAACAACATGTGGAACTGGAAGTGAAGTAACAAAGTATGCTGTAATAATAGATAAAATAGAAAATACAAAAAAAACGGTCGCAAGCGAAAAACTAATGCCAATTTTAGCAATTATTGACCCAAATCTTCTTGATTATTTACCAGAAAAACTTATATCTGCAACAGGTATGGATGCATTCTGTCATTCTATAGAAAGTTATCTTGCAACTACTTCTGATTATATATCTAAATTATTTGCATCTGAATCATTAAAATTAATTTCTGAAAATTTAGAAAACGCAGTAAAAGGAGATAAAACAAGTAGAGAAAAAGTATTCCTTGCTTCAACCTTTGCAGGATATGCTATAAATAGAACAGGAACAATAATAGTGCACGGCATAGGTTATTCTTTAACAATAAAATACGGCATTCATCATGGAACAGCCAATGCCCTATTTTTACCATATGTATTGGAGTTTATGAAAGAAAATGGATATAAAGAGGAAATAAAAGAGATAGAGAGAAACATAGGTAGAACTTCCGAACTTAAGAACTTCATAAGTAAAATAGGCCTACCTATACAACTAAGAGAGATAGGCGTAAAAAGAGAAGATAT
>JAOAEP010000066.1 GCA_026416755.1 bacterium
AATCCAGTTTTAACGACTGTTAAATATTTTAAAGATGAATATTTATCTCATATTGAAAAGAAAAAATGTGTTGCTGGTGTTTGTAAAGATTTAATTGAATATTACATAAAAATAGAAAAATGTGTTGGTTGTAATTTATGTGCTAAAAATTGTCCAGTAGGCGCAATAGAAGGAGAAATTAAAAAAGTCCACAAAATTGACAAAAATAAATGTATAAAATGTGGAATATGCTTTAATATATGTAAGTTTGATGCGATTGAAAGGAATTAATTTATGGAAAATGATAAAGTAAAAATTTTTATTGACGACAAAGAAATTATAACAGAGAAAGGAAAAACTATATTAGAGGTCGCTCTTGAAAATAATATAGAGATTCCACATTTATGTTATGACAAACAACTTATTCCTAATGGTGCCTGCAGATTATGTATTGTAGAAGTTAGGGGAGAAAAAAAACCAGTTATATCTTGTGCTTATCCAATATATGAAGGTATTAAAGTATATACAAATACAGAAAAAATAATAAATTATAGAAAGTTAACCTTACAACTTTTAATTTCAGACCATCCACTTGATTGTATGACATGTGAAAAAAGTGGTGATTGTTTACTTGAAAAATATGCTTATCAATATGGAATTAAAAATATTAAATATGTAGGAGAGAAAGCAAAAAGAAAACTTGAAAACGGAGCTCCTTTTATAATAAGAGATTATGAAAAATGTATTTTATGTGGTAGATGTGTAAAAGTGTGTGAAGAAATAGTTGGAGTGAATGCAATTGATTATAAAAATAGAGGTTTTATAACAGAAATAATAAGTGGATTTGATGAAAAACTTAAAGATACTGAATGTGTATTTTGTGGCAATTGTATTGAAGTTTGTCCTGTTGGTGCTTTAAGAGAGATAAGTGCTGAAAGAAAAGGAAGAAATTGGGAGTATCAAAAGATTAAAACAGTATGTCCTTATTGTGGTGTTGGATGTGGAATTATTGTTTATGTTAAAGATAATGAAATTGTAAAAATAAAAGGTGATTTTGATAGTTGTGTAAATAATGGATTTTTATGTATAAAAGGTAAGTTTGGTTTTGATTATGTTAAATCGGATGCTCGCTTAAAAAAACCACTTATAAAAGAAAATGGAAGATTTAAAGAAGTTGATTGGAATACTGCAGTTGATTTTATTTATGAAAAATTAAAATATTATAAAGAAAAATATGGGCCGAGTTCCATTGCAGGTCTTGCTTCTGCAAAATGTACAAATGAAGAAAATTATATATTTCAGAAATTTTTTAGATGTGTTTTAAAATCAAATAATGTTGACCATTGTGCACGACTATGTCATTCTTCAACAGTAATAGGCCTTTCCCAAACTATCGGTTCTGCTGCTATGAGTAATTCTCTTGAAGAAATAGAAAAATATTCAGATTGTATAATTGTAACAGGGACAAATGTAACTGAAACACAACCAGTAACTTCTTATAGGATTAGAAAAGCAAAAGAAAAAGGTGCCAAAATTATAGTTATAGACCCAAGAGAAATAGAAATTACAAAAATTGCAGATATTTACATTCAACCAAGATATGGAACAGATATTCTTGTCTTTAATGGGTTAGCAAAAATTATAATAGATGAAAAACTTTATGATGAAAACTTTATTAATAATAGAGTTGAAAATTTTGACCAGTTTAAGAAATTTATTGAGAAATTTGATTTATCTCTTGTTGAAAGAATAGCAAATGTTAAAATTGATGATTTGAAAAAAGTAGCATATCTTTATTCAAAATCAAAAGCAAGTTTAATTGTTTGGTCTATGGGAATAACACAACATATAACAGGAACAGAGAATGTTTTTTGTATTTCTAATCTTGCTCTTTTGACTGGACAAATTGGAAAAAAAGGGGCAGGCCTTGCTCCTTTAAGAGGGCAAAATAATGTTCAAGGTGCTTGTGATATGGGATGTCTACCTGAATTTTACCCTGGATATAATAGAGTTGATGATAAAAATACAATAGAAAAATTTGAAAAAGTTTGGGATGAGAAAGGATTGCCAAATAAAATTGGATTTACAATTATTGAAATTTTTGAAAATGTTTTAAAAGACAATATTAAAGTTCTTTATATAATGGGAAAAATGCCTCTAATATCAGACCCGGACATTTTACATATAAAAAATGCTTTTGAAAAGGTAGAATTTTTAATTGTTCAAGATATTTTCTTTACAGAAATTTGTGAATATGCTGATGTAGTTTTACCTGCTTTATCTTCATTTGAAAAGGATGGAACATTCACGAATACAGAAAGAAGAGTTCAAAAGATATCAAAATGTATTGAGAATTTTTCAGATGCAAAGCCTGACTGGTATATTATAAATGAAATTGCAAAAAAATTTGGATATGACTGGAAATATAAAGAAGTATGGGATATTTTAAAAGAAATAAATCAAGTAGTTGAAATTTATAAAGGGATTACACCAGAAAGAGTTAAAAATGGAGAAAAAATACAATGGCCATGTTTATCAGAACAAGAAAAAGGGACAGAGACATTACATATTGGAAAATTTAAAAGAGGTAAAGGTCTCTTAAAAACTGTAGAATATAAAGAACCTTTTGAATTACCAGATAAAGAGTATCCATTTTTATTAACAACAGGCAGAATTTTACAAGAATATCATTCAAGAACAATGACAGGAAAAGTTGAAGGAATAAAAGAAATTGTAGGGGAGGAATTTTTAGTTATGAATATACAAGATGCAAATAAATTGAATATTAAAGAGGGAGAAAGAGTAAAAGTCATTTCAAGAAGAGGGTCTATTGAATTAAAAGTAAAATTTAGTAATAAATTACAAAAAGAAACAATATTTATTCCATTTCATTTTTATGCAAATATATTAACTCATACTCAA
>JAOAEP010000077.1 GCA_026416755.1 bacterium
GGATTTATTCCTGAAACAACCATATCTATTTTTTCTTTGACTAATTCTTTAATTCCAATTTTAACACAGTCAACAGGGGTCCCACTTACAATGTAACAATGAAGGCCATTAACATTTACTTTTTTTACTCTAATAGGACTCAATAAATTTATTGAGTGACTAGTAGCACTTTTTTCTGCTTCTGGAACAATTACAAAAATATCCGCAATTTTTTTTAATTTATCGTAAATAATCCTTAAGCCCTCCGAAAAAATACCATCATCATTAGTTAATAATATCTTCATTTTTATGGTGGAGCAGACCGGATTTGAACCGGCAACCTTCCGCATGCGAAGCGGACGCTCTCCCATTGAGCCACTGCCCCTTTTATTTAATATTATACAATATCTCTTTTTAGACTTATAAAAATAAGATAAAATTAAAAAAATGAAAAAAACAGTTGTTTTTGGAGCAGGTCAAATAGGGAGAGGATTTATTGCAGAACTATGTTTTGATTCTGGTTATTTTATTGTTTTTGTTGATGTTGATGAAAAAATTATTGAACTTCTAAACAAAGAAAAAAAATATCCTATATATCTTCTCGGTGAGAAAAAAATTGAAAAAATTATTAAAAATTTTAGTTGTTTAAGTCTTAAAAATGAAAATAAAATAATTAATGAGATAATTGATACAGAAATAATTTTTACTTCTGTTGGAGCAAAAAATTTATTAACACTTTCAGAAATAATAGCAAAGGGAATAAAAGAAAAATTTAAAAGAAACAATAGTTATTTAAATATAGTAATATGTGAAAATCTATTTTATGCTGGTGAAAAATTGAAAAGAGCAATTTTGAATACTGGGGTTTTATCAGAAAAAGAAAAAGAATATTTAGAAGAAAAAGTTGGTTTTGTGGAAACAGTTATAAGTAGAATGACATCTCCTTTGAAAGAGGAAGAAAAGAAGATAAATCCACTTCTTGTAAAAGTTGAACCTTATAAAATTTTACCTATTGATAAGAGTAATTTTAAAGGGGAAATCCCAAAAATAAAAGGGTTTTTACCAGTACCAGATTTAAAAAAATATGAAGAACTTAAGTTTTATGGACATAATCTTTCTCATGTATGTCTTGCTTATTATGGATTTTTAAAAAATTACACTTATATTTGGGAATGTATAGAAGATGAAGAAATTTTTAAACTTTTAAAAAATGTTCAAAATGAAGTTACACAATCTCTTATGAAAAAATATAGTTTTAAAGAAAGTGAACTTGAAGAATATTTTTTAGATTTAAACAAAAGATTTGATAACAAGTTACTTGAAGATACAGTTTCAAGAGTCGGTAGAGATCCTTTGAGAAAATTAGAAAAAAATGAAAGAATAGTTGGTGCTATAAAATTATGTCTTGAATATAATATCTTTCCAGAAAACATATGTTTTGTTTTAGCAACTGCTTTGTGTTATAATAATAGGTCTGACGAAGAGAGTATTAAATTACAAGAAATTATTAAAAAAAGTGGTATTGATTTTGTTTTAATAGAAATATGTGGAATAAAAGATGAAAAAATTCTGAAAAAAGTGAAAGAATTATATAAGGAATTGAAAAATGAAAGCAGCAATTTTAAAAGAAATTGAAAAACTTGAAATAGAAGAAATTAAAATACCAGAACCAAAAGAAACCGAAATTTTAATTAAAGTTAAAAGTTGTGCAGTGTGTGGCACTGATATTAAAGTTTATCATTATGGACATAAACATATTGTTTTTCCAAGAGTTACAGGCCATGAATTAAGTGGTATTATAGTAAAAGTAGGGAAAAATGTGGAAGGTTATAAAGAAGGAGATAAAGTTGTTGTTGCTCCTGCTATTCCTTGTGGGAGATGTTATTACTGTAGAAAAGGACAACAGACAATGTGTGATAATTTAAAAGCAATTGGATACCACTATGATGGTGGTTTTGCTGAATACATGCTTATTCCAGAAAATGCGGTTTTAAATGGATGTGTAAATAAAATACCTGATAATCTTTCTTTTGAAATTGCATGTCTTGCTGAACCACTGGCATGTGTTATAAATGGACAGGACTTAAGTGGAATTGAGACAGGTGATATTGTTTTAATTCTTGGTGCTGGACCAATTGGAATTTTACATGCACTTTTAGCTAAAATAAATGGAGCAGGAAAAATAATACTTGCAGATACTTCTTCGGAAAGAATTGATGAAGCCAAATTTGCTGATTGTATACTTTTAGATATGAATAAAGTAGAAATTTATGAAGAAGTGAAAAAAATTACAGATGGACATATGGCTGATAAGGTTATTGTTGCTGTTGGGAATAAACAGGCTCAAGAAATATCTTTAAAACTAGTTGCAAAAAGAGGTTCAATTAATTTTTTTGGCGGACTTCCCAAAGAATCTCCTTATATTCAGTTTGACAGTAATTTGCTTCACTATGGTGAATTTTTTGTTGTTGGGACTCATGGTTCTACACCTTTACAGAATAGAATTGCAATTGAACTTCTTTCTTCTGGAAGAATAAATGTGGAAAAAATTATAACTCATAAATTACCCCTTGAAAAAATAAAAGAAGGTTTTGAAATTGTGGAAAGTAAGAAAGGTCTTAAAGTTTTAATTTTACCTTAAAAGGAGAAAGAAATGGAAATTACAAAAGAACTTGCAATTAAACTATTAAAACAGATGATGCAAATAAGACAATTTGAGGATATGATAATGGAACTTCTTGCAAAAAATATTGCAGAAGGGGGTTCTCATTTATATGCGGGAATGGAAGCAGTGGCAGTAGGAGCAATTTCTGTAATTAATCCTGATGATTATATAACAAGTACACATAGAGGACATGGACATGCAATTGCAAAGGATGGTGATTTAAAAGCCCTTATGGCAGAAATTCTTGGTAAAAAAACTGGAGTATGTAAAGGTAAAGGTGGTTCATTACATCTTGCAGATCTTTCAAAAGGGAATCTTGGAGCAAATGGGATAGTCGGAGGAGGGCTTGGAATTGCAACAGGTGCAGGTCTTTCAATAAAACTTCAAAAACAAAATAAAGTTGTTTTATGTTTTTTTGGAGATGGCGCAACAAACAATGGTATATTTTTTGAATGTTTAAATATGGCTTCTTTATGGAAATTGCCTGTTGTATATATATGTGAAAATAATAAATATGCTATGAGTGTATCAGTAGAAAGATCCCATGCTGTTAAAGATATTACAAAAAAAGCACTTGCTTTTGATATTCCTGCTGAAAATGTTGATGGACAAGATGTTCTTGCAGTTAGAGAAGTTGTGGGTAAATGGGTTGATTATGCGAGACAAGGTAATGGGCCAAGTTTTATTGTTGCAAATACTTATAGATATTATGGACATAGTAGAAGTGACCCCAGGGTTTATAGAACAAGAGAAGAAGAAAAATTTTGGAAGGAGAGGGACCCAATTATAATTTTTTCAAATAAAATGAAGGAGATGGGAATTTTAACAGAGGAAGAAATAAATGAGATTGAGGAAGAAGTAAAAAAAGAAATAGAAGAAGCAGTTGATTTTGCAATTAAGAGCCCATATCCTGAACCGGAAGAACTTTATACTGATTTATATGTGTGAAAGGAGGATTAAATATGAAAATTGAATTATTGGAAATGACTTCAGATCCAGAAAAAATAATTTATACTTCTGCAAGACAATGTTATTCAAATAAAGATGCTACTGAAATTTTTATAGATACTCAAAAGATGAAAAAAGAAAAAATAGAGAAGTTTATGAGAGATATTGTTAATTCAGGGCATGAAAGTGTCCTTGAGCATGTGAAATTTACTTTTGCAATATCAGGGGTTTCAAGAGCGTTGACCCATCAACTTGTTAGACATAGAATTGCTTCATATTCTCAACAAAGCCAGAGATATGTAAATATGGAAGATTTTAATTATATTATTCCTCCTTCTATAAAAAAAGATAAAATACTGTTTGAAATATACACAAATATTTTAAATGAAATCAAAAATTCATATAAAAGATTAATTGAAAGATTTAGGGAATTAGGACTTGAAGGAGAACTTGCAAATCAAGATGCTAGATATATTTTACCTAATGCCACAGAGACCAAAATTGTTGTAACTATGAATTGTAGAGAGTTGCTTCATTTTTTTAAAGTTAGATGTTGTACTCGTGCTCAATGGGAAATAAGAGAACTTGCCTATAAAATGCTTCAGATATGTAAAGAAAAACTACCTTCTATTTTTGATAAAAGTGGGGCAAAATGTGAATTTTTAGGATACTGTCCAGAAGGAGAAAAATTTAGTTGTGGGAGATATCCTATTAAGAAATGAAAAAAGAAAAAATTATTGAGCACTTAAAAAATATCACAGAAAAGATTACTGGGATAGGAAGTTTACCTTTTGTTGATTTAGAAGAAAATGTAAAATTTGTAAAGGAGAATTTTAAAGATATCCCCTTTTTACCTCAATTACCAAAATTAAATTTTAAGGAAAATATGAATATTCAGGTGATTGAAAATATGCCATGTATTAAATTAGAAGAAAAAAAGTTAATATTTTCTTATTCAGAAGAAGAAATTTTAAATGCGTACCAGAAGATAGAAGAAAATGATATAGAATATTTTAAAATTAGTGAAGAATATGGAATAGGAATTTATAGTTTACTTAATACAGAAATTGAAAGTTCATTTTTAAAAGGACAAGTTTCAGGTCCTATTACTTTTCTTTCAACTGTCAAAGATAAAGAAGGGAAATCTTTAATTTTTAATGAAATCTATGAGGATGTTTTTATAAAAATTCTTGGAATGAAAGGATTATGGATTGCCTATAAAATAGAAGAAAGAGGAAAAATTCCTATAATATTTTATGATGAACCAATAATGGGGAATTTTGGTTCTGCGTTTTTTCCTATAGAAAAAAATAGAATTGAAAATATTTATAAAATTCTGTTAGATTTTATTAGAAAAAGAAATTCAGATGTTTTAATTGGAATACATTGTTGTGGAAATACAGATTGGAATATTTTACTAAACTTAGATATAGATATTTTAAGTTTTGATGCATTTGAATATTTAGAAAAATTTTTTCTGTATTGGGAAGGTATAGAGAAATTTTTACAAAAAGAAAGAATTGTTGCTTGGGGAATAATTCCTTCTACAAATGAAATTGAAAATATAGAGTTTGAAGTGATAAGAGAGAAGTTGAATTATATGTTTCACAACTTTGAAAATAAAGGATATAATAAAACTCAAATCAAACAATTTTCATTAATTACACCTTCTTGTGGTTTAGCATATATAAATGTTGATACTGCTTATAAAATTACTAAATACTTAAAATTCGTTTCACAATACATTCAAGAGCACATTTAGTAATTAGAATTAAAAATGGTGTTATAAATTTTAAATATATTTCTTATTTTTATGTCCCCCTATAAAGTTCTTGTTTTTCCACCTGATTTCATTACTTTTGATAAGCATTTTTCCATAAAAAAATTTTTGCATTTTTTTCTTTTTTTAAGATTTGAAAAGGAAACTTTCTGTATTTATTATTCATTTATTGTTAAGAAAACTTTATTCCTTTTGTTTTGTTCCCCAAAGTTTTATATACATCTTTTAGTTCTTTTAATAGTTTTTCTGGAAATCTATTCTTTATTAATTCCCTTTCAGGAGTATAAATTTCGTTTTCTGAAATAATTAAAGTCTAGTTTAAGAGTTTCTTTTTTTCTGATAATAATTGTTTTTTTCTTTTTAAATTTTTCAAAACTTTTAAACTTCATATTTATATTTTCCCAATCCAGATATAAATATTTAAAAAATTTCAAAATTTTCAATTTTGGGGATAATATGTTAAAATTAACCATTGAAACCGTATAGAAATAAGTTTAAGATAGGGAAGGAGGAGTTAAAATGAGAACTATAACTTATAGACAAGCACTTAATGAAGCACTTGATGAAGAAATGGCAAGGGATGAGAGAGTTTTTTTGTTTGGAGAAGATATTGCTATTTATGGAGGGGCTTATGGTGTTACAGCAGGCCTTTGGCAAAAATATGGAGACCAGAGGGTTATAGATACTCCTATTTCTGAAAATGCCATTGTCGGGACTGCCCTTGGAGCTGCTTTGACTGGACTTAGACCTGTTGCTGAAATTATGTATATTGACTTTATTGGACTATGTATGGACCAACTTAATAATCAAGTAGCAAAAATAAGATATATGTTTGGGGGAAAATGTACTGTGCCACTTGTAATAAGAACAGAAGGAGGTGCAGGTAGAACTCTTGGAGCACATCACTCACAAAGTTTAGAAGCATGGTTAATTCATATACCTGGAATTAAGGTAGTTATGCCTGCAACTCCTTATGATGCCAAAGGCCTTTTAAAATCAGCCATAAGAGATGATAATCCTGTTGTATTTATTGAACATAAGATGCTTTATAATACAAAAGGAGAAGTTCCAGAAGAAGAATATCTTGTTCCTATTGGTGTAGCGGATGTAAAGAGAGAAGGAAGAGATGTAACAATTGTAACATATTCAAGGATGCTTTACTTTTCACTTGAAGCAGCAAAAATTTTAGAAAAAGAAGGTATAAGTGTTGAAGTTGTTGATTTAAGGACACTTTTGCCAATGGATATTGAAACAGTTATAAAATCAGTTAAAAAAACAAATAGAGTTGTAATAGTTGAAGAAGACTGTAAAACGGGTGGAACTGGTGCTGAGATAGGGATGCAAATAATAGAACACGCTTTTGATTACCTTGATGCTCCAATTTTAAGAGTAGCAGGTGCTGATGTTCCCATGCCAAAAAGTCCTGTTCTTGAAAAACTTGCGATTCCTGATGTTGAAAGAATTTGTAATGCAATTAAAGAAGTGTTAAAATAAATTTAAAGGAGTATCAAAATGATAAAAGAAATAATTATGCCAAAACTTGGTGAAACAATGGAAGAAGGATATTTAGTTAGTTGGAAGAAGAACGAAGGAGATAAGGTTGAAAAAGGAGAAATCCTATTTGAAGTTATGAGTGATAAAACAAATTTTGAGGTTGAAAGTCCCTATTCAGGTTATTTAAGAAAAATTCTGTTTCATCCTTCTGATCAACCAATTCCAGTTACAACAGTTATTGCTTATATGACTGATACTCTTGAAGAACCTATTGAAATTAAAGAGGAAATGGGAGATGTGAAAGTTGAAGAAAAAGAGGAAGTTCCTATAGTTGAAACTGAAAAAGAAAAAATTGAAGAAAAAGGAGAAAGAATAAAAATAAGTCCTATTGCAAAAAAATTGGCAGAAGAACATAATATAGATATAACAAAAGTAAAAGGTTCAGGACCCGATGGAAGAATAGAGAAAAAAGATATACTTGAATATATTGAGAAATTAAAAATTGAAATTGAAAAAGAAACTAAAGAGACAACTAAAACAAAAGAAGAATATGAAGTTTTAAAATGGTCTCCTTTAAGAAGAATAATAGCAAAAAGACTTACAGAAAGTAAACAAAATATTCCTCACTATTATTTTCAAGGGAAGGTTATTGTAGATGAAATTTTAAAGATAAAGGAAATTAAAGAGAGAGAAGGTGAAAAATATACTATTACTGACTTTTTAATTTTTTTGACTTCAAGAGTTATAGAAGAGTTTCCTCTTATAGGGGCAAGTGTTATAAATGATGAAATAAGGGTTTATAAAAATATTGATATTGGACTTGCAATAAGTGTATCTGATGGTCTTGTTGTAGGTTCAATTAAAAATGCAAATGAAAAAACAATTAAGATAATTTCAGAAGATAGAAAGAAACTTGTTGAAAGAGCAAAAGACGGGAAACTAACCGAAGAGGATATAAAGGGAACCAATTTTGTTATTTCAAATCTTGGTATGTATGAAGTTGAAAACTTTTATCCAATAATCAACCCTCCTGGTGTAGCAATAATGGGTGTTGGGAAAATAGAAAAAGGAGTTTTTGTTGAAAATGAAAAAATAGTGCTTAAAAACTATATGTATATTTCTTTTTCCTTTGACCATCGTATTATAGATGGTGCTTATGCTGCAAACTTTTATAAGAGATTAAAAGAAGTAATTGAGAATCCATCTGTTTTACTTTTTAAAAATGTTTAAAAGAATAAAGGAAGACATTAAAGTTGTATTTGAAAGAGATCCGGCAGCAAGAAATGTATTTGAAGTGATTACAAGTTATCCTGGACTTCATGCTATTTGGTTTCATCGTATTGCTCATTTTTTTTGGGAAAAAGGAGAAAAAACACTTGCAAGAATCATTTCTCATATAAGTAGATTTTTAACTGGAATAGAAATACATCCTGGTGCAAAAATAGGAAGGAGATTTTTTATTGACCATGGGATGGGAGTAGTTATAGGTGAGACAGCAGAAATAGGAGATGATGTTTTGATATATCAAGGAGTCGTTCTTGGTGGTACTTCTTTAAAAAAAGAAAAAAGGCATCCAACAATTGGAAATAATGTAGTTATTGGAGCAGGGGCAATTTTACTTGGTCCTATTAAAGTTGGAGATGGTGCCAAAATTGGTGCTGGGAGTGTTGTAATAAAAGATATACCTGAGGGTACAACTGCTGTTGGAGTTCCTGCAAGAGTTGTAGAAAAAAGGGAAAAGAAGATAGACCTGGATCATGATAAACTTCCAGATCCAATTTTTAAAATATTTCAACTATTAATTGAGGAACAAGAAGAACTAGCCAAGAGAATAAGTCAACTTGAAAATCTTGAAGGGTTTAAATCTAAAATTGATGAGTACTTTGAGGAAAAGAAAAAAGAAATAATTGAACTTTTAGAAGGAGGTCCTAAATGAAATTTGATAAAATGATAGCAATTTTAATTTTTCTCTTTAGTTTCATCTCCTTGGGGAATACATATACAATCTATCATACCGTCAAAAAAGGTGAAAATTTATATACAATTGCAAAAAAGTATGGGAAATCTGTTCAAGAAATAAAAGAATTCAATAAATTGAAATCATCAACAGTTTATCCTGGACAGAAACTTATTGTAAACAAAAAAGAACAAAAAGATTTGACAAAAAAAGATATGGGAAAAGATATTGAAGAAGATACAAATTATGTTAAAGAGTATTATACTGTAAAAAAGGGGGATAACCTTTATAAAATATCAAAAAAATTTAACATTTCTATTGCAAAATTGAAGAAATTAAATAATTTAAAATCATCTTCAATCAAACCAGGACAAATTCTTGTAGTAGGGATGAAAAAAAATGAAATAGTTAAAAAAGAAATAAATCCCGATGAAATTCAACCAATTACAGATGTTTCAAAGAAAAAATATTATAAAATTTGTGAAGGCGATACACTTTTATCAATAAGTGAAAAATTTGGAATAGACCCAGAGAAACTATTACAAGCAAATTTAATAAAAGAAGAAGATATAAAAGTTGGCCAGATTATTATTATTCCACCTAGAGAATTACTGGAAGAAGATACAAAAGAAGAAACTATAGTGGAAAGACAAAGTAGTAACATAAGAACAAGGTTAATTGAGGAGACATTAAATTATTTAGGTGTTAGATATAAATATGGAGGTGAAAACAAAAGTGGAATTGATTGTTCTGCTTTAACTCGTCTTGTATATAAAACTATAGGGATAATACTTCCACAAAACTCTTTACTTCAATATAAAAATGGAATAAAGATAGAAAAAGAAGAGGCTCTTCCAGGAGATTTAGTATTTTTTAGAAGAGGCGGAAATATTGGCCATGTTGGTATATATTTAGGGAATGACCTTTTTGTCCATGCAAGTTATACTTTAAAACGTGTTGTTATAAGTTCATTGAGTGAAAGATATTTTAAAGAAAGATTTGCTGGATTTAGAAGATACTTATCGGAAGAAAAAACTTTTTTCGCTCAAGGAATTGAAAATGTTGAACAGGAATAATGGTTGCAGATTTATGGAATTTACCTGGAAAGGTTATAAATGTATTTACTTAGAAAATGAGGTAATAAGAGTTGAAATTATTGTAGATAAGGGAACTGATATAGTAGAATTTCTATATAAAGAAAAAGATATTGATTTTATGTGGAGAAGCCCAATTCCAACTTATCCTTCCTCAAAACTTATTCAAACTGCATCTTCAAAAACTGGTAATTTTATTGATTATTATCCTGGTGGTTGGCAAGAAATTTTTCCCAATGGTGGAGGAATTTGTGAGTATAAAGGAGCAGTTTTAGGGCTTCATGGAGAAGTTGCTTTACTGCCTTGGGAATACGAAATAATAGAGAATAGTAAAGAAAGAATTGTAATAAAATTTGGTGTTCATACCTATAGAACACCATTTGATTTAGAAAAAACAATATTGATGGAAAGTGGAAAACCTTATATAACAATTGATGAGGAAGTTTTTAATCTTGCAGGTGAAGAAATGGATTTTATTTGGAGACATCATCCTACTTTTGGTAAACCATTTTTATCAGAAGATTGTAGTATAAATATAAAAAAGGCAAAAGTTAAAGTCATTCCAAGTAATGGTGAATCCTTTACTAATTTGAAACAAATAGAAGGTGAATGGCCATTTGTTGAAGGAATTAATGGTAAAAATATTGATATAAGTAAAGTTCCGTCAGAAAGCGAAAATATTTCAGATGTAATTTTTCTTTCTGAAATAGAAGAAGGATATTGTGAGATAATAAATGAAAGAATTAAAATTGGTTTTTTTATGGAATTTCCAAAAGAAGTTTTTAGATATATATGGTTTTGGCGAATTGCTAAAGGAAGTTGTAATTATCCTTGGTATGGAAGAAACTATAATATAGCTCTTGAGCCATTTTCAAGTTTACCTGTTCTTACAGAAGCAATTAAGAGAAATGATCAGTTAAAATTAAAAGAGATGTCTTCCTTAAAGGTAAAATTAAAAGCAGAAGTAAGGAAAGTTTAAAATGGAAGAATACGAAATTATTATAGGACTAGAAGTGCACGTAGAACTTTTAACCAAAACAAAAATGTTTTGCTCATGTTCAACTGAATTTGGAGCAGAGCCGAATTCTCAAATATGTCCAATTTGTACGGGTATGCCAGGGGTATTGCCAGTTATTAATAAAAGAGCAATTGAACTTGCAATAAAGACAGGTATTGTTTTTAATTCTAATATTTCAAAGTTTTGTAGATTTGCAAGGAAAAATTATTTCTATCCTGACTTGCCAAAAAATTTTCAAATATCACAATATGAGGAACCAATTGCTTTTGGT
>JAOAEP010000001.1 GCA_026416755.1 bacterium
CAAGTGAGAGATGTTCTTTACATTTCTGATTTAATAGATGCATATCAACTTACAGTAGAAAATATTGAAAAATGTAAAGGAGAAATTTTTAATATAGGTGGAGGGATTAAAAATACATTTTCTTTACTTGAATTAATAGAATTTCTTGAGAAAAAGTTAAGTAAAAAGATTGAATATGAATTTTTTGATTGGCGCCCCGGGGACCAGAAAGTATTTATAAGTGATAATAGAAAACTTGAAAAATATACTGGATGGAAGGTAAAAGTTGATAAAGAAAAAGGCATTGAAAACTTGATAAACTGGCTTAGGGAAAATATAAAATGAAAAATATAGGAATAATTGGGGCTGGACATGTGGGACTTGTGACTGCTGCGGGTTTTTCTAAATTAGGAAATAAAGTAATTTGTTGTGATAATGATAAGGAAAAGATTAAAAACTTAAAAAACTTATTAATGCCATTTTATGAACCTGGACTTGAAGAAATTGTGGAAGAAGGCGTTGAAAAAAACCTTTTAATTTTTACTGATTCAATTTATGAAGTAGTAGAAAATTCAGAAATCATTTTTATTGCTGTGGGAACACCTCCGACAGAAGAAGGGAAAGCAGACCTTTCTTATGTTGAAAACGTAACTGTTGAAATCGCAAAAGCATTGACAAAGATTAGGAATGAGAAAAAAGGAGAAAAAATTTATAGGTTAATAGTAGAAAAAAGCACTGTTCCTGTTTTAACAAGCGAGTGGGTTAAAAAAACACTTCAACTTCTAACTCCTACGGGCATTGAATTTGATATTGCTGCTAATCCTGAATTTTTAAGAGAAGGAAGTGCTATTAATGATTTTTTTTATCCTTATAGAATAGTTATAGGTGTAGAAACAGAAAGAGGGAAAAAAATTTTTGAAGAAATATATAAACCAATTAATTGCCCTAAAATTTTTACTGATATAAGAAGTGCAGAACTAATTAAACATGCTTCAAATTCTTTTCTTGCTTTAAAAATTTCTTATATAAATGCAATAGCAAATATTTGTGAAAAAGTAGGTGCTGATGTTGAAGTTGTCGCAGAAGGGATGGGACTTGATAAAAGAATTGGAAAAGAATTTTTGAAGGCAGGGGTTGGATATGGAGGCAGTTGTTTCCCAAAAGATGTTTCTGCATTTATTAATATTTGTGAAGAATTTGGTTATTCATTTAATCTTTTAAAAGAAGTTCAAAAAATAAATCATCAACAAAGAGAACTTATAATAAAAAAAGCAAAAGATTTATTATGGAATTTAAAGGAAAAAACTATTAGCATTTTTGGACTTTCATTTAAACCCAATACAGATGATATAAGAGAATCACCAGCGATAGATGTGATAAATTTATTAAAAAAAGAAAAAGCAATTTTGAAATGTCATGACCCAAAAGCAATAGAAAATATGAAAAAAATATTTCCAGATATTTTTTACTCAGAAGACCCTTATGAAGCATCAAGGGAAGCACATCTTTTAATTTTTTTAACTGAATGGGAGGCATTTAAAACTCTTGATTTTAAGAGAATAAAGGAAGGAATGAAATTGCCATATATTATTGATGGAAGAAATTTTCTTGATTTTAAAAGTTTGAAAGACCTTGGTTTTATTTATAGAGGGATAGGGAGAAAAAATGAATAAGAAAATTTTAATAAGTGGTGGTGCTGGTTTTATTGGAAGTCATTTATGCGATTTTTTTATTAATAACGGAGATACTGTCTGGTGTATTGACAATTTTATAACATCAGAAGAGATAAATATTAAACATCTTCTAAAAAATGATAATTTTATTTTTATCCAAAAAGATTTGATAAATTTGAATGAAGAAGAATTAAAAGAAAAGTTTGACTATGTCTTACATTTTGCAAGTCCTGCTTCACCTGTTGATTATTTAAAATATCCATTAGAAACATTAAAGGTAAATTCTATTGGGACAGAAAAAATGTTAAACGTTGCTTTAAAATCAAATTGTACTTTTTTATTCTCATCAACTTCAGAAGTTTATGGAGATCCTCTTATACCTGAACAAAATGAACAATATTGGGGAAATGTGAATCCAATAGGTCCAAGAAGTGTTTATGATGAAGGGAAAAGATATGGAGAAGCAATTGTCATGGCTTATTATAGAAAGTATAAACTTAATACAAAAATAATAAGAATCTTTAATACTTATGGACCAAGGATGCGACTTAATGACGGAAGAGTAATTCCAAATTTTATATATAATGCCTTAAATAATCAACCTTTACCAATTTATGGAGATGGGAAACAAACAAGAAGTTTTTGTTATATTGATGACCTTATTAAAGGAATTATTAAAGTCCTTAAAGTTGATTATAATTTACCTATTAATCTTGGAAATCCCGAAGAGTTTACAATAATTGAACTTGCAGAAAAAGTTGAAAAAATATTTGGTAAAAAAATTGGTTTTAAATTTTTACCACCTATGCCTGATGACCCAAGAAAAAGAAAACCTGATATAACCCTTGCTAAAAGATTACTTAACTGGGAACCAGTGATTAAACTTGAAGAAGGGTTGAAGAAAACCATTCAATATTATTTGACATTAAAAGAAAGTTAAAATTATTCAATAACTATAAGGTCATTTTTAATAAATTTTTTATACCAATTATTATATTCTGATGGTGTAGCAAGATGTATTTGAAATGGAGCAAATGAATCTATTTGGGACTTAATATCTGTTTTTATCTTTACTCTTTCTTCATATCTCTCAGGTAAATTATTTGAAATTATTAAAACATCTATATCACTTAATGGACTATGTTGATTTCTTATTATTGAATCAAAAACAAAAACCTGTACTTCCCCTAAAATTTTCTCTGCGATCTCCTTAATTTTTTTACAATAAAAATAATTGTTTTTAAAATATTTCTCTTTTTTTCTATTCTCTTCTTTAAGATTTGGATATAAACTTTACTCATTTGAAAATTTTTCTCCTGTTATTTTTTCTGTGATAGAAAGAAATTCTTTTGCATTCTCTATTAGTTGAAAAGCAGCATTTTCTGAAAAAATCTTTGGAAGATATCTTGTTGTAAAATAAGCATCCTCAATATTATTAAAAAACATCTCATTTTTTCTATAATATTCTATTAATTCCTTATTTTCGTGAACCTCAGATAAACTTTCAATCAAATCAGAAAAATAATGTGTTTTTGGCCAATCACCAACTTTAATTGATATTAAATATTTTATCCATAATTGTAGTGCCTGCTCTATATTAAAAACAGCAAGATTATATTTTTTTTCATTAAAAAGTCTTATCCCTTCTTCCCAAAATTCTATACTTCTTTCTTTTAAAAATTTAATCTCTCTCATAAAAAAATTATAATATTTTGTTTTATTTTTAGCAATCATCAAAACAACATATCTTAAAATCTTTGATTTTTCTTTTAAATTCTGATAAATTATTTTTTATGGAAAAAGT
>JAOAEP010000012.1 GCA_026416755.1 bacterium
ACAAAAATCTCTCAAAGTATAAAGTTGCACTCCTGCTTTCATTTTGCCTCCTTTCTTTTTATTGTTTCTTTTTGCCAAATAAAGAAAACTTCTTCTTTTCTTTTTTTACCTCTATCTCTTCTTTTTTTTCAACGACACTTGGTTTTTCCTTTCTTTTTTCTTTCTCCTTCTTACCAAAAAATCCTTTTTTTTCTTTCTTAATTGGTGTCTCAACTTTTACTTCTTCTTTTACTGTAATTTTTTCTATTTCCTGTTTTTCAATTTCTTTATATTCAGGATAGATACCATATTTTTTTACAAGTTCTATTACATAACAATATTTCTGAAAACTTACTGTATTGGGAATTGAATGGTCAGAATGATATATATATCCTCCGTTTTTCTTTGCTACTTCAAATTTTATCTTTATTTCTTCTTCTATTTTTGATGGGTCTGGATCTGACATTAATCTTGTATCAATCCCTCCCATAAAAGCGATTTTATCTCCATATTTTTCTTTTAACTCTATTAAATCCATTCCTGCTTTTACTTCAAGTGGCTGAAGACAATCAAGTCCTGCTTCAATTAAAATAGGAATAAGTTCTTTAACATTTCCACATGAGTGAAGAAGTGTTTTCATTCCCTTTGAGTGAAAATATTCATAGACAATTTTATCTGCCTCATAATGTGTTTTCATGTATGTTTCAGGTGAAAATAATAATCCATTTCTATAACCCATATCATTATAAAGAAAAGCACCGTCAAATTTAAAACCATTCTTTATCATTAAATCAGCCATAACAAGAGTAAGTTCGGCAAGTGTCATAATCATTTCTTTCACCCAGGCAGGGTCTTCAACCATAATAATTAGAAGTTGTTCAGATTTAATATAGTTTTGAAGCATATCATAACCATATCCACCTGAGAAGACACAAAATTTACCTTCCTCATAAGCAGTTTTATTATTTGCAAGACCACTTGCCCAGTCAACTCTTGTCCAATCTGGTTTAAGTAATTTTTTAATTTCTTTCCAATCATCTTTTGTTTTTATTGGCCAGTCAATTATTTCTGGTGTTGTTGAAAAATCCCTATGATTTTTCCTTTTCCCACCATAAGGTGTTGTTGTGATTATATATTCTTCATTCTTTTCAATTACTTTTGAAGGTAATCTTGGAGATGTATCTGCACCAAAGAAAACAATCTCATACCCAAAAAATTCTGCAGGAGTTGTATCTTCAGGAAGACCTTCTTTATGCCATCTTTTTACAGTTGCACCCCAAGGACTATCATGAATTGGAACTCTATCAGGTATTTGATGATTTAATGCTTTTAATATTCTTTCTCTACTTGTCATTTTTTTCTCCTTTTATATTTTCAATCAAAATTTCTCTTTTTTTATCTCCAAGTATTTTAATTTTTACATAAATTATATTTTCAGGCAAATTTTTTTTAACTTTATTAGCCCATTCAATTAAAATAATTCCTTTATTTAAATAGTCATACCATCCAATATCAATAAGTTCATTAAAACTTTTAATCCGATAAAGGTCAAAATGAAAAATTGGAATTTTACCTTTATACTCATTGATTAAAACAAATGAAGGGCTGAAAACATAATTTTTTGAAAAGTATTTAACTATTCCTTTTATCATTGTTGTTTTACCACTTCCAAGTTCTCCTTCAAATCCAACAATATCTCCTTTTTTTAAATCTTTTGCTATTACTTTTCCAATTCTCATTGTCTCTTTCGGATTATTTGAATAAAATTTCATAAAAAAATTTTACATTTTATTTTTAAATAGGTAAAATATATATACCTGTTCCGGACGCGGAGATTAAGAACCCTTGAGCCAACGACCATATATAGGGAGCCAAGTCCGGATGGGGCTGACATGTCCACCATGAGTTATGGTGGAAAGTCAAAACTATCCGGGGAGGC
The DNA here is from genome assembly GCA_026416755.1 of bacterium. GTDB lineage: Bacteria > Ratteibacteria > UBA8468 > B48-G9 > JAFGKM01 > JAMWDI01. Next base: position 1,919 of record JAOAEP010000012.1, read on the forward strand.
ACCCACTTTAAAATACGGGTCTCAAAGGGTAAAATCTCTACGCCGGAACGGGTTAAAAGTTTTTACGGTTATGGTATAATATATTAAAAGAGGTTAGATATAGGGCAGGTGGCCGAGTGGACAATGGCAGCAGACTGTAAATCTGCCGGCTTTTTGCCTTCGGAGGTTCGAATCCTTCCCTGCCCAAAATAAATAAGCGGGGTTGGTTTAATGGTAAAATATCAGCCTTCCAAGCTGAGGATACGGGTTCGATTCCCGTACCCCGCTTTTCAAATTCTATCATGTCACAGGCAAGGGAGAAATAATGAAAGTAGATAAAATTAAAAAAAATGAAATTGAGGTTGAGTTAATATGTGAGGCCAATAAAGAAGAAATAGAAGAAGAAAAGAAAAAAATTGTTAAAGAGATTAAAAAAGATGTTGAGATTGAAGGATTCAGAAAAGGAAAAGTTCCAGAGGAGATAATTGAGAAAAAGTTTACAAATACAATAAAAGAAAGGATATTCAAAAACATTGTCACAAAAGCATATTTAGAGACAATAGAAAAAGAAAAATTTATACCTGTTGTTGAACCAGAAATTTATGATGTTGAATATACAGAAGAAAAACTTTCTTTTAAAATTGGAATTGAATTAAAGCCAGGAGTAAAAATAAAAAAATATAAAGGAATTACAGTTAAAAAAATTGAGCCCAAAGAAGTGAAAGAAGATGATGTAGAAAATGCTCTTAAAGAACTTGAAAAAAGACCTGAATTTGCGTCTTCTATAATTGACCTTGAAAAAAGAAAAATGTGGAAGAAAAGAATAAGAGAAGAACTTGAAGAAAAAGAAAAAAATAATGCACGGCTTGAAGAAGAAAAACAATTATGGGAAGGCCTTTTCAAAAATTCAGAGTTTCCTATTCCTGAAAAACTTGTTACAAAGAGGGCATGGGATTATACAGAATATCATTTAAAAAGAATGAATTTACAAGGTAAAACAAAAGAAGAGATTGAAAATTATGCTAAAGAAATTTTTAAAGTGGTAAAGCCATATGCTGAAGAAGAAGTAAAAAAATATTTTATACTTGATAAAA
>JAOAEP010000016.1 GCA_026416755.1 bacterium
AAAAATTTTATTGTTTTTGCAATTGCTTCTTTAGGATTTTTATTTATCGGATGGGGTTTAATGTTTGGGGATGGGAATGGATTTATTGGTCTGAAGGGATTATTATTTTTATCAGGACCGGATAATTCACCAGCAACTGGAGATGCGTATAATGGAGTATATTCTGCCTTATCATGGGCCTCTGTTCCTCTATATGCAAAATTTTTCTTCCAACTCGTATTTTGTGGAACTGCAGCAACTATTGTGTCTGGTGCTGTGGCTGAAAGAATTAAATATGTTTCTTTTATAATTTTTAGTTTTTTGTTAAGTATGTTTATATATCCTATAGTTGGCCATTGGATTTGGGGTGGTGGCTGGCTTGGAAAACTTGGAATGCTTGATTTTGCTGGTTCTACTGTTGTACATTCAGTTGGTGGATGGGCAGCACTTGCAGGAGCTTTATTGTTAGGACCAAGATTTGATAAATATGAAAATGAAAAAATAAATACTATACCAGGACATAGTTTATCTCTTGCTACTTTAGGTACATTCGTTTTATGGTTTGGTTGGTTTGGATTTAATCCAGGTTCTACTATGACGGCAGACCCAAAAGCTATAAGTCATATAGTGGTTACAACTAATACTTCTGCTGCTATTGCAATTTTAAGTTCTACATTAATTTCATATATTATATTAGGTAAACCAGACCTTGGTATGACTCTAAATGGTTGTCTTGCTGGGCTCGTTGCGATAACAGCGCCTTGTGCATATGTTCCAGTTAGTGCTTCAATAATTATCGGGTTTATATCAGGTATTTTGGTTGTTTTATCTGTTCTTTTCTTTGATAAAAAATTAAGAATAGATGACCCTGTAGGAGCAATCTCTGTTCACCTTATAAATGGAATTTTTGGAACTTTATGTGTGGGATTTTTTGCAAAAGATGGGATAGGTGGAATAAGTGTTAAAAATGGGCTTTTTTATGGAGGGGGTTTAGAACTTTTGAAGATTCAACTTTTAGGAATTATTTCTGTAGGTATTTTTGTATTTATTCTTTCTTTATTCTTCTGGTATTTAATCAAAATAACAATTGGAATAAGAGTAAGTTTAAAAGAAGAAATAGAAGGACTTGACATAGGAGAACATGGTAATGTGGCTTATCCTGAATTCCTTACTAAGAAAACATATTTTTAAAGGAGGGAAATTATGAAAAAAATAGAGGCAATAATAAGACCAGAATTTTTATTAAAGATAAAAAGAAAATTAGAAGAAATTGGACATTATGGAATGACAATCACTGAAGTTCAAGGATGTGGAAAACAGGGTGGAATAACTCAAAATTGGAGAGGAGAAAAATATAAAATAGAATTTTTGCAGAAAATTAAGATTGAAATGGTTGTAAAAGAAAAAGATGTTGAAAAAATTATTGATGTGATAGTTAATGAAGCGAGAACAGGTGAAATTGGCGATGGGAAAATATTTATATTACCTATTGAAACTGCAATAAAGATAAGAACAGGAGAAAAAGGTGAATCTGCCATATAAAGATTACATTTTAATAATAAAACATACACTTGAAGAAGGTCCGGGTATAATTGAGGAAGTTTTTCAAAAAAATTGTGTAAATTATATAATTGTTGAATTTGAAAGAGGAGAAAAATTACCTAAAGAGTTGGAAAATATAAAGGGGGTTATTTCATTGGGAGGCGATATGAATGTATATGAAAAAGATAAATATCCATTTTTAACTGAAGAAGAACTTTTCATAAATAAAATAAAAAGTTATAATATTCCATATTTAGGTATATGTCTCGGTTCACAGTTACTTGCAAAAACTTTTGGGGCTAAAGTTTATGTTGGTAAGTGTAAGGAAGTTGGTTTTTACGAGGTTGAAATTACAGATCTTGGGAGAAAAGATAATCTTTTTAATTGTATTGAAGAATCTTTCTATGTTTTTCAATATCATTCAGATTGTTTTGAAATTCCTGAAAAAGGTATTTTACTTGTGAAAGGTAAAGATTGTTATATAAATCAAGGGTTTAAAGTTGATGAAAATTTATATGGTCTTCAATTTCATATAGAAGTAGAAGAAAAATTGTTGAGAAATTTTGGAATTGATTATGATGGGAAATTGAAAGTTCTTAAAAATACAGGAGAAAAAATAATAAAAAATTTTTTAAATATTAGTTTTAAAAATTAAAAAAGGAGGGAGATATGATGAAAAGTTTTAAGAAAGAAGATGTTCTAAAGATTTGTAAGGAAAGAGATGTGAAGTTTATTAGATTGTTTTTTGCAGATATTGAGGGTCGTATGAAAGGTTTTTCAATTCCAATAGAAGAACTTGAAGGAGCACTTGAAGATGGAATGGGTTTTGATGGTTCTTCAATTAAAGGATTTGCAAGAATTGATGAATCAGATATGGTGGCACTTCCTGACCCATCTACTTTTACAATTTTACCTTATAGGCCAAAAGAAAAAGGTGTTGCAGCGATGATTTGTGATATATTGAATCCAGATAGGACTCCTTATGAGGGGGACTCAAGATATATTTTAAAGAAAAACTTAGAATATGTGAAAGAAAAAGGATTTACATTTTATGTGGGCCCCGAACTTGAATTTTTTATATTTAAGAATGATCAGATGACCGAAATTCTTGATGAAGGTGGATATTTTGATGTAACAACCCTTGATGCTGCTACAGATGTAAGAAGAGAAATCATTTTGACACTTGAGGAAATGGGAATAAAAGTTGAATATTCTCATCATGAAGTAGCACCAAGCCAACATGAGATTGATTTAAGATATACAGATGCTTTAACTATGGCAGATATAGTAATGTATTACAGAATGATAGCAAAAGAAATATCTTCAAAATATGGATTTTATATAACCTTTATGCCAAAACCAATATATGGAGTAAATGGTTCTGGAATGCATACTCACCAATCATTATTTGAGGGAGATAAGAATGCTTTTTTTGATCCCAAGGATGAGTTTTATTTAAGTAATATTGCAAAAAAATATATATCAGGACTTTTAAAACACTCAAAAGAAATAACCTTTGTATGTAATCAGTGGGTAAATTCATATAAAAGGCTTGTACCTGGATATGAGGCTCCAGTTTATATCTGTTGGGCAAGAAGGAATAGAAGTACATTAATAAGAGTTCCTATGTATAGACCAGGAAAAGAAAAATCAACAAGAATTGAATTTCGTTCACCAGATCCTGCTTGTAATCCTTACCTTGCTTTTGCTTGTATGGTAAAAGCAGGTATGAAAGGGATAGAAGGGAATTATGAATTACCAGAACCACTTGAAATGGATGTTTACCATATAACAGAAGATGAGAGAAAGAGATTAGGTCTTGAAGTTTTACCAGGAAGTTTAATAGAAGCAATAGAAATAGCAGAAAAAAGTCAATTATTAAAAGAAACACTTGGAGAACATATATATACAAACCT
>JAOAEP010000019.1 GCA_026416755.1 bacterium
TGAATGGGCGGAAAAAGATTTAAGAAACATGATAAGAAGAGATAGAAATCATCCAAGTGTTATAATGTGGAGTATCGGAAATGAAATACCTGAACAGACAGATCCGGTGAATGGACCCCAAATTGCAAAATTTCTACATAACATATGTAAAGAAGAAGATCCGACAAGACCAACAACAACTGCTTTAAATTTGGGAGAGATTGCTATTAAAAATGGTTTTGCTCAAATTGTTGACATACCAGGATGGAATTACTTGCCTACAGAATATGGGAAATTTCATCAACTTTTACCTGGTAAACCAATGTATGCAAGTGAAACTGCTTCATGTATTAGTAGTAGAGGAGAATATTATTTTCCTGTTGAAGAAGAGAGGGATGTTAAAAGATCAACTTTACAGGTAAATAGTTTTGATCTAACCCATCCTTCTTGGGCCACAATTCCTGATGTTGAATTCAGAGCACAGGATGACTTTCCTTTTATTATGGGAGAATTTGTATGGACTGGTTTTGATTATCTTGGAGAACCCACCCCTTATAATGAGGAATGGTCAAGTAGAAGTTCATATTTTGGAATTGTTGATTTATGTGGTATTCCCAAGGACAGATTTTATTTATATCAGTCAAGATGGGCAAATAAAGGAACATTACATATAGTACCTCACTGGACACTTCCTGGATATGAAGGAAAAGAAATTACTGTTCAGGTTTACAGCAGTTGGAATACAGTAGAATTGTTTGTGAATAATATTTCTTATGGCAAGAAAACAAAACATTTCAGAGGGTTTATTAATAGATATCGTTTAATTTGGAATGGAGTGATATACCAACCGGGTGAGATTAAAGCAGTTGCTTATGATAATGATGGGAAAATTGTAAAAGAAAAAATGGTAAAGACAGCGGGAAAACCAGCCAAAATTAAACTTATACCGGATAGAAATTCAATAAACGGAGATGGAGAAGATATGGTATTTATATATGTAGAAATACTTGATGAGGATGGTAATTTATGTCCTTATGCAGACAATTTAATAAATTTTGAATTAGAAGGATGTGGAGAAATTGTAGGAGTTGATAATGGTAATCCTGTTTCTACAGAACCATTTTGTGCAAAATATAGAAAAGCATTTCACGGGAAATGTGTTGTATATATTTGTTCTAAATTCAATAAAAAGGGCAATATAAAAATTTCTGCTTATTCAGATGGAATTCAGGAGGATAGTATAAATATTGAAGTGAAATAATTTTTATAGAAATTTTGAATGTAAATTTTAAAATATTTTTTAGAATATTTGGTCTTTGTATAGAAGTTTCATTTTAAAAGGGGTTGAAAATGTTAAATTCAAAAAAAGTAAAAGAAGTGGCAAAAAAATTGGGAGCGGATTTGGTTGGTATTGCAGATGTAAACAGATTTGAAGGTGCACCAAAACAGATGGATCCAAGATATATAAATCCAGATGCGAAAACTTTAATAGTTTTAGCTTTAAGAATACCAAGAGGTTCTTTAAGAGGGATAGAAGAGGGGACATATTTCCTTTCATATTCATCACAGGGTTATGGCAGTATAAACTTAATTTATATGCCCTTTATTCTTTATCATTTGACAAGATTTATTGAAGATTATGGCTATGAAGCAACACCAATACCAAATGATTATTATAACTGGCCTGCAATTGACTATGGAAAAGGGAAAATAAAAGAAAATTGGTCAAAATCTGTATCTCCTGAAAAACCAATGCCGGATATTTTTATTCATTTCAGAATTGCTGCATTTTGTGCTGGACTTGGAGAGATAGGATACAGTAAACTTTTATTAACACCTGAATTTGGACCAAGACAGAGATTTGCATGTATTTTAACGACAGCACCTTTAGAACCAGACCCAATATATGAAGGGCCCAAACTTTGTGATAGATGTATGTTATGTGTAAAAGAATGTTCAGCAGGAGCAATAAGTCCAAAAGAAACAGTAAAAGTAAATGTAGCAGGAAGGGAGATTGAATGGGGCAAACTTGATGTTGATGCATGTTCTAAAGGTTTCCAGGGTAAAGAACCATACAAAAGATATAATCCATTTATAGGAGAACCAAGTCCTGTTATAATTTATTCAAGAGCAATTGAAGGAGCACGTGGTTGTATAAGAGCGTGTATGATACATCTTGAAAAAGAAGGGAAAATAAAAAATAAATTTAAAGAGCCTTTTAGAAAAAGAAAAGCATGGCATATTGAATGGGAAAAATAAAATATTCAATTGGTTATCAGTTGAAAGAGGAAGAAAATAAATTTTTTAATATTGTTGAGAAATACAAAGAGAGAATTGAAGAAGTTTATTTCCCTTGGTTAAATATTCCAAGTGGAAGAGGTATAGTTGAAAATAAATTGGGCTATATTAACTGGGCTTTTCAGAAACAACTTGAGAATGAATTGAAAAAGATAAAAAAAATAGGTGTGAAACTCAATTTACTTCTTAATGCTTCTTGCTGGGGAGAAGATTCACTATCAGTTAATCTTGCGAATATGATTATTTCAATTATTGATTGTTTGAAGGAGGATATAGGGATTGATGCAATTACTACTTCTTCTCCTATTATAAGTTATACAATAAAGAAAAACTTTACAGAAATTGAAATAAGGGCAAGTGTTAATATGAGGATTGGTACAATAAAACAAATGGAACAAATAAAAGAATTATTTGACGGTTTTATAATACAGAGAGAGTATAATAGAGATTTTAAAAGAATAGAAGAACTAAAAAACTGGTGTGAAAAAAACAGGAAAAAATTGAGTATACTTGTAAATAGTGGATGTATAAATTTCTGTCCCGTTCAACTTTTTCATGATAATGTTATTTCCCATGAAAAAGAAATTTTGACAAAAATAAATTTAACAGAAGATATTTTGGGAAATTGTTGGAGTTTTTACAAAAATATAGAAAACTGGAAATATTTAATTTTAAACTCATGGATAAGACCAGAAGATTTACATTATTATGAAAAATATTTTGATGTTGTTAAACTTGCAACAAGAATAAATCCAGAGCCAGAGAAAGTTATAAAAGCGTATTATTATGAAAAATATGAGGGGAATCTACTTGACCTTTTTGAGCCATCACACAGTAAACTTTTATACCCTTATATAATTGATAATACAAGATTTCCTGATAACTGGTTTGAAAAAGTAATAAAATGTGATAAAAAATGTGAAAATTGTTCTTATTGTGAAAAAATTTTTGATAAGGTTCTTATTAAAAAATGTTAAAGATGAATTGTAAAAATTTGAAAAGTTTATATTTGTATTTTAAAATTTTAAGTAGAGCGCTTGTGGCTTAAATGGAAAAAGCGCTGGCCTCCGGAGCCAGAGAATCCGGGTTCAATTCCCGGCAAGCGCAAAAAATTATGAAAAAGAAGATTTATATTTTGTTAGTTTCAATAATAATCTTATCTATTTTAACTGTATCTTTTTTTTATTTTATAATTCCATTTTTATGGATAAAAGTTGATGAGGTGTTTCACAATGGGAACTATGATAAAGCAATTGAATATTTATCTTTTATATGTTTTTTTTGCCCTAAAAATGAAGAAGGTTATATTTTAAAAGCATGGTTACAGTGGTCTCAAGCAAAAAATTTTTATAATAATGGACTTCCTTACAAAGAAAAACTAAATCAAGCAGTAGAAACATATAAAAAGGGACAAAAAAATAATCCTAATAATTGGAGAATTTACTTTGAAGAAGGAGTTATGTGGGAAGCATTTGGAGAAAATGAAAAGGCAGTTAAAGCATATTATTTAAGTTCTAAATATAGTGAACCCCCTTATAATAAAATTTATGAAATAAAAAGTGAAAAGTTCAAAATAAAATTTGACAAGTAAAAAGAAAATTAGTAAAAAAATATTTAAAAAGGGAGGGGACTATGAAAAAAATAATATTCATTTTTGTTATAATGGTTTCTTTATCATTCTCAGAAGTAAGAAAGGCAACCTATGAAGAAATAAAAAATTCAATCAAACTAATTGACCAAGCAATAAAAGAAGAAAAAGAAGAAATTGTTCAAGTTTTAAGCGAAGCAATTGAAATAGAAAAAAGAGCAACAACATCTTTTTATGCAGAAAAAATAAAGAAGAAAGTTTGTGAGACAGCGAAAATAACAGAAAAAGAGTTTGATAGATTGAGAAGAGACTTTTCATTTTTTGATATTACAATAAGTTGGGCAATAAACCAATTAACAGGGAAACCTATAGAAAAAATACTTAAAGAGAAAGAAAAAAGTAATTGGATAGATATTATTAATGAAACTGCTATTCAAAAAGAAGTCCTTGGAGAAAAAATAAAGGAATTAAATCCTAAACTAAAAACCTCTTAAGATATTACAGATTTTTGAAGGAAGCCCTTTTTCTCTAATTTTTTTTAATGTTTTTTCAATTTCATATTCAATTCTATTAAGTTTAAAAATTTTTTTATCTGTATCATAAAGTGAAACACAAACAAAAGGAAATCCATCTCTTGGAAATCCAACACTTCCAAGATTAATTATATACTTAAAATTCTCTTCAATATTTAATTCAATTTTTCCTGAAAAATCAGGTAAAACTTTTTCAATTTTCCCTGTTATAATATCTTTTTTAAATACCATAGGAATATGTGTGTGTCCTATAAAACAAATTCTCTTTTCAAGTTTTTCAAATTCCTCTTCTGTATCATTTATTTTAAAAATATATTTATAAAAAGGGTCTGAAATAGATGCATGGACAAAAAATAATTCTTCAAATTCTTTTTTTTCTTCCCACCTTTCTATTACTTCTATTTTTTCTTCAATTTCTTTAATTGTCCATTCAAGGGATATTTTAGCATATTTTTTAAATCTTGAAAAATCATTTCTTATAACTCCTTCTTCATGATTTCCTTTAAGGATAAAATCTGCGTTCTTTTCAACTAAATCTATACATTCATTAGGATTAGGTCCATATCCAATAATATCTCCACAAATTATTAGTTTGTCAATTTTATTTTTTTCATAAAAGTTAATAGCAGATTGAAGACCCTCAAGATTTGAGTGTATATCACTTATCATTCCAAGCACCATAAATTTCCTCTAATTTTTTAATTATTTCATTTAAAGGAGGCCTTTTATCGGCATCTTCTGAAAGTGCTACAGATAAAATTGGATAAATCCTTTCAAATAAGTCATAATTAATTAATAATTCTTCAACCATCACTGCATAAGAA
>JAOAEP010000027.1 GCA_026416755.1 bacterium
AAATTATTCACACAAGTTGATTTTAATGCTCTTACTCTTGCATTCTCAAGTGCAGGAAGTAAAATAGCAGCCAAAATAGCAATTATAGCAACTACTACAAGTAATTCTATTAACGTAAACCCTCTTTCTTTCATATTTTCACCTCCTTTTCTTTTTTAAATTTTCTTTTGTTTTATATTTTAGAGAAGAATGGAGACCAATGCAAGAACAAAATGAGACAAAAAAACAAAAATTAGCACAATTTGATACATTTTACCACCAGTATGGAATATTACCTCTTGTTCCTACAATCACATCTATTAAAAACCAGATAACCACACATACGATTTGCCCAAGAATTAAACCAAGATAAAAACTCCTTGCTTTTTTAAATACACTTGTTCCAAGATATTTTAAAATAAGTACTTTTGATAGCCATCCTATAAAGACAGAAAACCAAACAGTGATAACAAACCATGTTCCTGAAAAAACAAAGCCAATTGGATTTAAAGGCCACCAGATAATTCTATATCTTAAAGATGAAAGGATAAAGTATAGAAAAAATCCAATTCCCATAAATCCAATTGCCTGTTTATTTATACCTGTTGGATGTTTGAGAATTTCAGCAACATAATTCCATGTACCATTAGGAGAAGAGACAAAAAGCCAGTTATGGGCATTTAAAGCACCCTTTTTATATCCAAGATATAAACACATAAAAAAACAACCAATAATACAGAAAAGAAGACCTATAAAAAAGCAAATAAAGACCATTTTTTTCTGAAAATAATTATTCTTTTCCACCATTTTTAAAGAATTTACACTTATATTTGCACCCGTTATTCCTGAATGTAAAATAGATAATCCAAGACCTGAAATTGTTGAGGGAGATAAATTTTCTGTTCCAAAGAAAGAAAATAATGTTCCCTGGACTCCCATTGGAGAACCTTGTCCACCTGTTAAAAGTCCACCTGCAGAAAGTCCTTTTGAGAGACCAATTATCATGATTGTTGTTAAAAAAAGAGTTAAAAATGATATTAAAGGACTGATACCTGTTAAAATATGAAATATGAGTAAGAAAATAAAGGTGAAAATAAAACAAATAAAAGCACTTCTATAAGGGAGAATTTCATCTCCCCTATTTTTTTTCTTAATATCTATGGCTATTTCCTTAAAAGTAGGCCTGGCTATATATAAACTTAAAATAACAAAAGCAATAAAAGCCCCTGCACATTGAAAAACAACAAGGTCTCTTCCTTCTGAAAATGGTACTGGTTGATAGAGAGAAAGTCCAGTTAAATTAAATATCCCCTGTTCAAGAGTTAAAAGTAAATAAAAAAACCAGATAGAAAAAACAAGATCTTGGCTCATAAAATAAGTAAGTCCAATTGTTGTAAAACTCAATCTTATATGTATCTGAGTTGTATTCCTGAAAATCGGGAAATTTTTCATTATCTCAATATTTGGGAAAGCAGGAAAGAAATGATGGAAAGCCCTTATACTTCCAATTAAAAAAGGAATTGCAAAACCAAGCCATAAAAGAATATCCTTGAAAAATTTCTTTTCATCTTCAATAATTACTGAAGGTAGTTGTATTAAAGGATATGTTAAATTTTCTCTTTCACTCCATTGTTTTCTAAAAAAAATCAAGAGTGAAACTATATAAAGCAAAGAAATGAAGAAGTAAATTGACCAGATTACTGTGGGTCTAATCCAGATATGATAAGGAATTTTTTCTCCAGTAGAAATACCTTCAAAAAATTTTTTTATACCTTCTAAATCAGTCGGGAATAAAAATTTTCTTAAATGAGGCCATATTATTTTTGCCCAATCATTTTCATCTGTTGCATAATAAAATACACCCACAAGTCCAGGGATAAATCTTAAAAATAATCTAAAAGTTGGAAGAATGTTTGTAATTATAAGCATGCTGTAAATTATTAAAAGTTCAAATTGGGAAAATGCTATAGATGGTTTTAGTTTTTTTAAAATAAGATTTATTAAACCAAGTAAAAACATAAAAAAGATAGCAACTGGAGTAGATGCATCATAGTCAAGAAATGAACTTATTGTAACCATCATATTATAAACACACATAATAGCGGTTAAAAAAGAAAGGATTGAGCCAACTATAAAAGCACGTAATGGAAATTTAAAATTCGTATTCTTTTCCACTAATAACTCCTTTTATCTGCGATGGCTCTTTTAAACTTTCAACTGTTTTCCATACCCATTCATCTTTGAAAGAAGGGCTTTTAACAATAATTTTTGAGTTTTTCTCATCAATTGGTTCAAAATTAATTTCAAGTTTTTCTCCCCATACACTATAAACACTAACAATTTTAATTTTGTCAATATCTTTAAAATTTAAATTTAGTTGTTTCCATCCAAGAACTTTTCCATCATTATCAGCAGGAGATATTTTTATTTCAGGAGTACCATCTTTTTCAGAAACAATTTTAAAATCACATGTTACATCTTCATTTTTAAGTTGATAATAAAAACTTTTGTTATCCTGACTTTTTTCAATTTCATTTACTTCTGGACCTTGAATAAGATATGTAATTGTAGATTTTCCTCTTGTCTCAATTTCATCAAGAATTAAAACATATTTTTATTGACCCATATAAAACTTCTTCTGAATTTTCTTAAATTTTGATAAAAACGACCTACTTCACCTTCTGAAATAACCACATCTCCCATATCTTTAAACTTTGTAATATAAGCAAGTTGAGTCATATCAGTTTGTCCAGTTGCTGGTTGTGTCCATACATCGCCTTCTCTTCTTCCAGGTGGAATTTGTCCTTTCCCGTCAACTAAAATTGTATTATGATTTGCTGATTTTTTACTTCTTGAATATCCATCTGTTGTTGCTACAAATTTTCCTTTTGTATAGATTATAAATGAGTTTGCATCAAGATCATCATGTGCTACATTTACATATTTAAAATTATTTTCATTTCTGAATTTATTTAAAGAATAACCACCTAATGGACCACATTTAAACATTTAAACATTACCCCTGAATTTTCTTTTTCCCAACCATCCCTGATTATCACAACTCCAACATCTGGGAAATATGCTGTCTTTGATAAATTTTTATAATTACCACCTCTATTTTCTGGGTCATACCATAAATAATTCCACCATCCAAAGTCAAAGACATTTGCCTTTTTTAAATTGAAAAATTTTTCAAGTCTATTTTGAACATCTTTTTCTTTATGATAAGAAACACATTTCCATAAAAAAGCATGATAACCACCAAAACCTGAACAATCCCCAAAACTGAAAACATCTTCAAAGCCAGGTGTTAATGTTTGAATTCTGAAATGGCCCACATTTTTAAAGAATGGATGTGAAAGAAAATTCGTTCCAAGACATCTATCAGAAGCAATATAAGGGAATAAAAGTAATGGCCCACCAAAAATTATATATCCTGGACCTTCATGTGAAGAACCATCTTCTGGTAAGTATCTATGAACAAATTTTAATTCTTCAAGTGCCTTTTCCATAATAAATTTTCTTCATCTTTTTCTTCATATATTGCCAAAATTGAAAGGAAAAGACCTGCATTTCTGAACCATCTATGATTATTTAAAGGGTCATTCTGCCAGTATCCAGTTGCTTTATTATAATTTAAATGACCTCCATAATACATCCACCTTGCATGATTAAAGAGTTTTTTTCTAAATTCTTCTCTAAAATCTACTGGTAAATCATTGTAAAGCATATCATAAGCAAGAGCAGCGCCAACCATTATAGAAGCAGCACCCATACCAGAATTTCTTTCCGCTCCTATCTCCCAGTCAGGTAATGATAAAAACAGTTTCATATAACCAAGTGCTTTTTCATAGGAATTTTTATCTCCTGTTAAAATATAATGAAGGGCAACTGTTGGTAATCTCCAGAATCCCTGTCTCTGCGCATCCGTACCATCTCTTAAAAAATTTGTATGGTCTGGTGCTTTACAAACAGGCAAATAATCAATAATCATCTGATAAAATATTTTCCCAAATTCAGTATTTTGTTTTTCTTTTAATATCTTTATATCTTCTGGACCAAATAATAACCTTGGATGAACATTTTTTACTTTTGGTAATAGTTTCGCTTCCTCTTTCCATTCAGGGGCTTTTTCCGGAATTACTTGAGGAAACAAATTAAAAACTAAAAAACCCATAAAAATTATAAAAAATTTCTTTGCCATTTCTCTACATTTTATGTTCTATTCAATTATAATGTTCCCACAATTTCTTGCATCACCCCAAATTGCCCATTTCGGTTGATGAGGAAATGTTAAAACCTGTTTTTTAGCCCATGTTTTTCTTCTATCCATACTTGGTGCATCATCACAATCATTATATTGAAACATAAAACCGATTGATTTATCAGAAGATATTGATGAGAGAGGAATGTATCCTTCAAGAATGAATTTATTTTCCTTTACTTTACTTACATAATTGAATATATTTCCTTCCATCCCGCTTCTGTCAATTAGCCGGAAAATCAAAATATGTTCCGGTCTTAAAATATCTTTTTCTTTCCAGTTTTTATAATTTTTTGGAGAAATCCAGATTATTAAATTTTCTGGGAAATCACCTTTGGGTAAAATTTTGTCATCTATTATTTCAATCCCTATATACAAATTTATTCCATCATTACATAATTTAATTTTACCTGATAAATCATCCGGTCCAGACCAGGAATTTGGGAAATAATTATTACTCTGTAAATATTCACCTGTATTTACTTGATATTCTTCTGCTTCTTTTGGCCAGTCAGAAAGGTCTCCATCAATTTTGGGTGGATTTATAGTTCTTGATGCTTTGAATGTTGGTGGATTTAAAATATTGGCTCTTAACACAAGTTCATTATAAAGTCCATATCCAAGTTTTATATCAGCAGAATAAATCTTACCATTTTTTAGTAGTTTTTCTGCTTCGTCAGCAACTTTTAAATAGACATCCGGAGCTGCTTCTTTGTCCATATCTCTTATATTCTTCACTAAATTTCTGAAATCACTGATTCTGCCTTCTACCCATTTTTGATATTCTTTTGGTTGGTTTCCTTTAACATCAGGTTTTCTATTAATACTATCAACAATAACTTCCAATAAATATGGTTCAATTTTATACTGCTTCCCATCAACTGTTACATTAATATCAAAAGGTGTTTTATTGATAATTGAAATATATCTTTTCCCATTATAGAAAATCCATCTTGCTTTAATTGAATCAATATTTGTATCTATATCCTGCATAATTACAGGTGGTATAGACCTGAATTTTTTGGCAAATTTTCTCATTGTATTTTCATGTCCAAAATACTTAATACTCCAGGAACCAGCCATAATTCCCAATCTATCATAATGAGAAAGTGCAATTGTCCATGGCATTATTGAATAAGGACTGCTTGCATTAAAGTCAGGGGCAGTCCACCATTTTCCATACCAGAAGTTATAATTTTCACTTAATCCAAGCCATCCTTCATCAAAAGTACTGAAAATTCCTGCATAAGGTGACTGCACATTTTTACTCTTTTCTTCACAATGTAAAACATCATAATAAATCATCGCTCTTGGTTCATTTCTGTAACTATCAACAATTTTATGGTCATCTGGTAAATATTTCTCATAAACAGAAAGTCCATTTATAGACAAAATTTCTTTTGGATTATATCCCCATGAGAGCCAGTTGTTAAATATAGTGTTTGCAATATATTTTGACCAGTCCTCACCTGTTTTTTCCCAGTTAAAAATTAACTCATGAGTTGTAGGTGTTGGATAAGAACGTTTTCTCTCTCTGTCTTCAAATGGCTGGAAAAAAGGTGTCTGTAAATATGCATTTCCTATAAAAGTTAAAATTGTAAAATCAGGTCTTCTTGTTTTTATATGATTTATAACATCATTTATAATTCCAGCATTCTTTAATGTTTCAAAAAATCCATTTGCTTCCATTGAACCAAAGGCAAAACCTTTAAATGATTTATAATTCCCATACTTATCAATAATTTCATCTATTCCTTTTATAATTATATTTTTCATTTCTTCTTTTGGCAGGTCTCTTACTAATTTTCCACCTGATTTTATATCACCATACATCCCATCAGCAACAATCCCAACTATTAAATCTACTCCTCCTTTTCTATCCATCTGTGTTAAAACATCATCAAGATATCCACCATCAGAAGGGACATCCCATGAAGGAACACTTACCATACCTCCCCATGATTGATTTGCATAAAACATCATGGTTACTCTGTTTATTCCTACCATCTTGCAATAATCAACCATATGCTCAATTGAATTTTTACTCTGCCATCCAAAATTATCTCTTTTAGCAAGAAAAGCAAGGGGAACAAACATTTCAAGTTTTCTTTGATTATTTGGTTCTGGCGCATTTATTTCAAGGGGTGTTATTTCATCAACTGCAAATACCCAGATTCTACTTGCAACTCCACCACCACCTGCTTTTGAAAAATTTACAATTAACAAAGGAGACCAGTTATCTTGAGGCCAATTAAGTAATGTGAAATATCTCATTTTATTGGTATTTGGTAATGGATATCCTGTATAGACACCCCCTTCTTGACTGAAACTTACATGAGGTCTTGCAGGTCTTTGTGAATCATGTGTCATAATTGAAAACTTTCTTATATCATCATCAGGATATTCAACAACAATTAAAACTGGTTTATCAGGTCCTGCTGTTTTATATCCATAAGCAAAAAAAGCATGTCTATGAGGAGCGGTAATTCTATATTTCCCTGCCTTTCCAGTAATTACTCTTGAGGTTCCTTGGTCCATAAAATCATGTGGGTCAAGTGGGTCAGTACAGTCAATATAGTCAATCAATCTTATTTTCAATCCTAAGTCAATTTCTTCTTTTGGTGGCAGTGGTGCTTTTTTCAAAATCTCATTCAATTTTTCTTCCGAAACAGGTCTAATTTTTTCTGCGCTAAACACTATTCTGACAAAAAATAAAATTATACCAAATAAACTACCATAAAACTTCAACTTCTCCATTTAGCCCCCCTTTTTTAACATAATTTTTACCCTTTTCAATTTCAAGAAACTTGGATATAAGTTTTTCCATAACTTTAATTTTACATTTTTCAACATTTTCAGGATACACTATTAATAAAGCATTTTTAAGACCAGAAATATTTAACTGTCTTGTATAACCAAAATCTCTTCTTACTTCTTTTGCTTGAAATATTGAAGGTTCATCCTGTTGAATTAAAAATCTGACTTCAGATAAAAATGTCTTATCAAAATGATATTTCCCAAGTTTATCCTCATCCATTGTAATTTCTCTTTCTGTTGGTAAGGGCACCCCTTCAGGGAACTTCATATATATTTCTACTTCATTATTTGGTTTTACCCCTCCTATTATATAGCCATTTGACTTTTTCCCAATAAGTACAGTTGGAGACCTACTTATAGATGAAACTATCGCTTTTACACTTATTTCTGTCAAAGAATTTCTTTTATCCTTTGTTTCTAAATTTGCATATTTTTTAAATTTTATTATATATCCGAATTCTGATAAAAGGTATCTTAAGAAATCCCCAGGTTCATAATATTCAGTAGGAGATAAAACATGTGGTTGATATGAAAATTTTTCTACTTTAAATGGCAATGAACCTCTTATCCAACCAATTTTACCTTTACCATAATTTAAAACAGAGACAAAACTTCTCTTTTTCCCGTTTTTCCTTAATAAAACTTTCTCTCCTTCTTCACAAATCTCACATATTCCACCTCCACCAAAAATAGGATTGTGATAAAATCTTCTATTTAACTTAACTGTAATTTCATCCTCAATTAATTTATTTTCTATATCAAAATCTTCATTTAATTCCTCTTCCAGTCTAATTTTAAACATATTTCTTATTTCATCTTTTACCGGAATAAAACTACCATAAAATATTGCATTCCCTCCATTTTTAACAAAATCAAGAACGTCATAAATAAATTCCCAATCACCAAGTGGTAAATGTGTGATGAGTATTTTCTCCTTAAAGTAATCAGGATTTTTTCTATATAATTGGACAAAATTTTTACTTGATATAACTGTATTTAATGGAAATCCATTTGTTATACTTCTTGAAATAAAAGAATCACCGAAATAAAGATGTGAAATATATTTAGGATTATTTAAAATTTCATGATATTCATCATAAGGATAAATCCAAACAATTGGTCCTGATTCATCAGGAGAAAATTCTATTCCCCTTTTTATATGATAATAAATTTCTTCTGCTTGCTTTTTTGACACAATTCCTTTTTCAGTATCTATTGTTACAAATGCAATTTCTGTAAATTTCTCATATTCTCCTTTCCCATTAATTCTTCCTACCATCATTGGTAAATATATATCATATGGTTCTCTTCCATAATAATCCCACCATGGATTTGCTCTAAACCAACAATCATTTGTATATAATCTTAAAAGTATCCTTTTGCCAGGTATTTCTGCTAATCTTGTAAGGTAAATGCATATTTCTCCTCCCATATCCCTTGAACCCCAAGGTGTATTTGGTGGTGCAATATCAAGTTTCCCTTCTTTATATATCCTTTTATAATTTATAGCATCTTTTGATATATCCAATCCCATAGCATAATTTGTACCTCTTACTTCTATTGACCCCTTCCAGTATCTTCTGAATATTTTCCAAAATGAAATTATCTTTTCTTCTATATCCTTAATTTTTTCAACCATAAATCTCTCTCCATCAAATATCTCTCCTTTGTAATACCAAGCATAATGGGAAAAGGCAAATCCATTTGAAAACCAAATATAATCTACTCCTAAATCCTTGGCAAAGTTATAAAATTGTTTCCCTAAAAATTCCCCAAATGGTATCTCCCCTTTTATCCCTTTCGGAAATCCTTTTAATTTCTCCTTTACATCCTTTATATTACTCCAGGAACATACAAACCAACAAGTATTATATTTACTATTTGGGCCACCCGCTAAAATTTCAGGATGTTTTACATACCTAAATTCATCATGGACAAATTCTGGCCCTGGATCAAAAGGTATTCCAACTGTTAATTTCTTCTTGTACTTATCCCTGCATATCTTCTTAAACCACTTTATTATATTCTTTAAATCTCTGTAAGTTATCTTTGGTGGTTTTTTTATATAGGGTATCGCTTTGTTAACTAAATACCAATCTTCTTCAGGTGGAACATCTTTTGGATAAGTCCCTAAATCATAATTACAAAAACCAATATATTTCCCCCAGTTTATCTCTTTATTAAAATTACCATCCCATAACATAATCTCAACCCCATCGCCTACCCAAATTAATATAGAAATACTATTAGCAACATTTATCATTGATGACCATTTATCAAGTATCTCCTCACATGTTTTTTTAAAATCTCTATCCTTAAATGGCTTTAAACTTACCTCAAGAACAACTCTCTCAACATTTTTATTTATTTCTTCCATGGATTCTCCTCCTTTATTAATTTTCCCATTTCTTTTATGTATTTTTCATAAATTTCAGGTAAATCTGGCATTTCATTTACAACTTCTCTCATAACTTCAATTACTTTATCAATATCTTCTTCTTTCACACAATTTCTTAGTCCTGTATGCTGATAATTTCTTGAAAAAATCCATGGAAAAGAACAACCATATTTTCTCAATTTTCCTTGTGTCTCAAAAGGATAAGAAATAGGTTTTTCTTCAGGATATTTTCTAATTTTATATAAAGGTAACCCAAGTATTTTTAAAGATGCAAGAACCCAGATATCCTCTCCTTCTTTATATCTAACTTTCTGTACCATTTTTTCATCAGGCATAATATTTGGTGTAAAAGAGAGAACAATTTTTCCTGTTTCCCTGAAAATTTCTCTCACAACCATCTGTACAATAGGAATTAAAGGACTATGAAATACCATTATTATAACCTTATTAAAACCATTCTTTAAAAATCCTTTTGTAACTTCTTTTATATAATTAAAAGTTATTTCTACTGAAACATCAATAGTTCCTGACCAGAAATCACTCGCTCCAGGATAAGTATAAATAATGGGTGGTGCAACAAGACATTGCCACTTTTCAGCAAATAAAATTGAAGTTGCCCAAGTTATAAAAATATCACATCCAACAGGTATATCAGGCCCATGCATTTCAACACTTCCAGTTGGAAGTATCACTAAATCTTTCTTTTTTAGATACTCTTTAATTTTTTCTGAACTCAATAGTTCCATCCTGTATTTAAAATATCCTTCCATTTTTACCTTCCTTCCATCGGTTTATCTCTCCATGAAAGTGCTTCTGACCATTTTGAAATAAATTCCCATAATAATCTACTTAAAATTTTTGCAATTTCTGGTTTTTTATCAATAATATTATTCTTTTCAAATGGGTCATTCAATAGGTTGTAAAGTTCATTTTCTTTTTCTCCATAATTATTAATAAATTTGTATTCATCTTTTATTATTCCACCTCTTAAACAGAAAGCACCAATATATACATCATCTCTAACTTTTTTTTCTTCTCCTTTTAAAATTGGTAAAAGAGATACTCCACCATATTCAACAATTTTTTCATCAATTTTCACTCCAAGGATATCAAGAATTGTAGGTAAAATATCAACATTTTGAACGTAAGAAGAGTTTTTAATCGCTTTTTTTATAATTTCTGGATACCTGATAATAAAGACCATTTTTGAAAGTTCATCGTAAATTGGTACTCCAAATTTTCTTATAGTTCCATGTTCCCCAAATGGTTCTCCATGGTCTGAAATTATTATAAACATTGTATTGTCAAGTATCCCTTTTTTTTCAAGTGCACTGTATATCCAGCCAACCATTTCATCTGTATGAGTTATATCTCCTTTATAAAGGTTTAAAATATATTCAATATCTTTTTCTGTTAAATAATCAATAGATGGACCAATAGGATGCGGTATATATCTTTCTGGCTCTTTTTTCTGATACATTCTTTCATATTTTTCAGGAGGACACCATGGCTCATGTGGTTCAAAACTATCAATCCAGAGAAAAAATGGTTCTTTTGCTTCTTCTATATATTTTACACCCTTTTCAAAAAGTAATTCCGGGCAACTCTTACCAAAAATTTCAATGGCATAGTATCTATTTAACATTGTATTTTCATAAAACTTTTTTTCTCTTTCTGAAGCATGTGCCGGGAAAAAACATTCTTTAAATTTGTATTTCTTATTATGTGGAGGATTATGACACTTACCATAAGCAATCCATTCAAAAATATCAAATCCTCTATCCATACCTGCCGGCTTATTAAATGGTGTATCTGAAAAACATGCAGTATAATAACCAAGATTTTTCAAAATTTCGGCGATATGTAAATCATAACTTCTTAATGGACACCATGGTCTATTTGGGAATGTATAAGTTCCTGAAACAATTGCTGTTCTTGATGGTATGGTTATTGGGTATTCAGCATAAGCATTCTCAAAAAATATTCCTTCTTTCGCAATTTTATCAATATTAGGTGTTATAACATCTTTATTTCCTCCACAGCCAAGATAATCAGGTCTTAAACTATCAAGCATAAGTATAACTATATTCATTCAATTCTCCTTTCTTCAGGTGTTGTATATACAAACTCAATGTTAAAACATTCTGCAAGTTTTTTAATTTTATCTGCTACATATCCAATTCCAAGAGCAAAATGATGTGTAGGCCCTTGTTTTGTCCATCTCTCTATAAAAGTTCTTACATCTGGTTTAAATTTTCCTCTTGTATTTGTATTGCCTGTTGCTGGGATTGGACCAGGTAAAGATTCCCCTTCAGCAACAACCATTTTAAATTTCCCTAAAGATGTCTGTGTTAAACCAAGCATTGTAATAGGGCCTGTTTTAAGTTTATATTCAACAGAAGGACCAAAACCTCTTTTCCCATGATAAACATTCAATTTTCTTAAAACTGGTCTTCCATCTGAAACAAGAAGATGATGTGGTCCATCGTGACCAACAAGAACAAAGTCCTCTTTAAAGTCAACTGGATGAAATTCTGCAAATGAACCACCTGCATCAAATCTATCCATAATCAACATTGCAACACAGTTTTTTAAATCAAGTTCTCCTGAAACAGGGTATCCTTTACTTGTTAAAAGGGAATTTCCTATTATCATTGCAGCATGTATCCTTTCATATTCATTTGCATCAAGTCCTCTGTAATAATAAGCAAGTCCTGTAAGTTTAAACTTTTCAAAAAGTTTATCCATTCCACATGAAACTTTTGCAGGCCAAATTAAGTCCTCTTCTTTAACTTTATCTGTAATAGGGTCAACTTTTGGGTCTGGGAAATCAAATATTTTTTTAATAAATTCTATTTTTTCTTTAATTTCTTTCTCCTTTACCTCATCAATCAATTTTTTTAAGTCATCCATTTCAAGATGTTCAACATGTAAATTAAAGTAGGCATCAAACATTGTAGGATCTGAATTCATATCAAGCATACCTTCATAAACATGTCCAAGAAGCCCTATCCTTGAATTTTTAACTTCATTATAGACAGTTGCGACTTTACACCAATCCAAAATTTTATTCCATGCTCTTTCATCATCATATAAATAACCAACTATAACATCAAGTAATTTTATCTCAGCCCTTAAAAGTACTCCTGCTATTTCAGGCATACTTGTGACATTATCATTTTCAAGTTGTATTGCAGTTGTTGCATTTTCATAATCCATTCCAAGAGTAGGTTGAAGACCAATAAGAACAACAGGAACTTTTGCTCTTTGAATAACAGGTAAGGCATTTGCACTTGGAGAATAAGTTGCAACATAACAGAAAATAATGTCTAAATTTTGAGTTGCAAAAAAATTACCTGCTTCTAAACTTTTATGAGAATTATCACACATTTCAAGAAACGGGATTATTTTACATTTTGCTCTTTCTTTAATTTTTTCAACAAACCAAAAATAATGTGACATAATTTTCTCTTTAAGATTTGTAAATTGAGACCAATATGTGTGATGGCCAATAGCAAAAATACCAATTTTCCCACTTTTAAATTCTTGTCTTTTGAGAAGGTTTTTAATATCTAAATTTTGCTGGTAAATCAATTTTTCCATCTCCATTGAAATCTCCTTTCTGATAGTTTTGAATATTTAAATCACTTCCTATATTTTTCCCATCTTCTGCTTTTTTATAACCTGATGAATTTTCTTTTAACTTTAAATCCCATTTAAAATTTGATTTCCCCTTCCAATTAAAGACAAAAACTTCAAAATCAGGGATTTTTTCAAGACAAGGTTCAATGATTATATATTTATCCCCTACTTCCTTTATCTTTCTTACAACTCCATCCATATTTATTTCAACAAAATCACCTGTTTTCCAATCATCAATTTTCTCTCTTAAAAATATTTTCTCTTTTGAATTTTCAGTCCAACCAATTGAAAATAAAAAAGGAGCGTTTTCAAATTGGGGTATTTCTCCATAACTATTCAATTCAAGTTTATCATTTTTTAGATTTGATAAAACCTGTGATGTTCTTGCTCCAATCCAAATAAGATTATAGTCAGCAGAAAAAGTAGGTCTATGTGTAATTCCATAAACAATCGGATATTCATGCATAGGCCAAATTATATTATTAAAAATTTTGACTCCTTTTGCAGTAATATTAAATGGTCCATAACCTGTTGCAATGACTGTATTATGATTTATCTCAACATTATCAGGAGGTAAACTTTCCCATTCTTCCCATTTTTTCTTATCTTCTTCTGTCTGTTTTTTCGTGCCATATATAAGTGCTGATTTCTGCCCTCCTATAATTAATGAATAAGCACCTGAACCAATAACAATATTATTTATAAGTTTAATATTTGATACATCTGCAGACATTAATGTTTGTCCTGATACAATAAGAACATTATCACTAATTTCTATTCCATCAACATCTCCCCAGAATTGAATATTATCTGGATGCCCAAACATAAAATGATGATGAATATAATTTTTTGAAATCTTTAAATTTCTAACATTACCAGCACAATCAATTCCATCTATTTTATTCCATCCTATTTCATTTTCTTCTATTTTTATATTTTTTGCTCCACCTATAACTATTCCATGAGAATTTCTTCTGAAAATATTATTTCTTATTTCAATATTCTCTCCTCCTGTAAGTGAAATCCCATAACCTTCACAATCATGAATATAAGAATTTTTAATTGTAAGATTTTTCACAATACATGGACTACTTCCAATTCCTCTATCAGTTGAAAAACAAATTTCAATTCCTTCAAGAATTAAATTTTCACTTTGATGTGGGATTATAAGGTTTCCTTTATTTACAATTTCAGCAACTGGTTCTTTATTTTCGTCAAATTTTGTTGGCCAGAGATATATTCTGTAACCTGTTTCTGTTTTAATATATGCATAGTCACCTTCTTTTTTAATTGCGAGTGGGTGATTTGAAAAGTAATATTTATCTCTATTTGGATCAATTTTGGGAGAATAACTTGACCATGGATTCTTCAAAACAATTTTATTTTCCTCTGGAAAAAATTCAAATTCTGTATGT
>JAOAEP010000061.1 GCA_026416755.1 bacterium
AAGTAACAAAGTATGCTGTAATAATAGATAAAGTAGAGAATACAAAAAAGACGGTCGCAAGCGAAAAACTAATGCCACTTTTAGCAATTATTGACCCAAATCTTCTTGATTATTTACCAGAAAAACTTATATCTGCAACAGGTATGGATGCATTTTGTCATTCTATAGAAAGTTATCTTGCAACTACTTCTGATTATATGTCTAAATTATTTGCATCTGAATCATTAAAATTAATTTCTGAAAATTTAGAAAAAGCAGTAAAAGGAGATAAAATAAGTAGAGAAAAAGTATTTCTTGCTTCAACCTTTGCAGGATTTGCTATAAATAGAACAGGAACAATAATAGTCCACGGTATAGGATATTCATTAACAATTAAATACGGTATTCATCATGGAACTGCCAATGCTCTATTTTTACCATATGTATTGGAATTTATGAAAGAAAATGGATATAAAGAGGAAATAAAAGAGATAGAAAGAATTATTGGTATAACTTCAGAACTTCCAAACTTAATAAGTAAAATAGGACTGCCTATAAAACTAAGAGAGATAGGTGTAAAAAAGGAAGATATTGAAGAACTTATAAATTTATCAATTAAAGGTTGTGAAAGAGCAATGAAAAGAATGAAATTTGTTTTAAGCAGAGAGGATTTCTTGAAAATTATAACTTCTGCATATTAAAAATATAGTCTTTTCGAATCCTGCCATTAAAATTTAAAATCTGTTTTTTAGTTATTCCATAAAACATTCGCAAAATCTTTTAAAAAGTTATATTTTCTTTGCCATGTTGTATACATAAAACCAATTATATTGTTAAATTTTTTCGATATTTCATACCAACCTTTAACATCTTCCATATTATTTGCATCGTAATAGCAGGCAATTAAAACTTTAAATCCATGATTATAAAAAAACTCTAAACTTTTCTCTCTCGGTTTTCCTCCCCAGACAGCAATAATAATATCCTTTGGTATATAATTCCATGAACCAGTAAAATCACCTTCAACAAGATAATAGTAACTTTTTGCGTTATGATTTGGGTCAAACATATCAGACCATATATAAATTTCTACTTTTGGATTATATTTACGTAGTATTTCTGCCTGTCGTGTTACACATTCTCCAAGAAGTCTAGCCATATCTCTCCCATAACAAACATTACATGTTCCACCCATTCTAACTTCATCCATATTTAATAAGACCTTCTTATAACTTAAATTTTCCCATAATAACTTTGCTTCATGTTCAAATATTTCATAAATTTCTGGTTCTGTCATACAAACTGTTACTTGACTATCATAAATTAACATTGGATGATACCAACTAACTCTTAATCTTTGTCCATCTTTTATGCGACTATCTGGAGTTATTTTAATTTTTGGTGAGGGTCTATCAAAATTTGTCCATAAATTAAAATTAAGATCAATTAATGGTTCATAATCTTTCCCTTCTTCATAAATTTCTCCGTTTTCTTCACCTTTTACAATTAGAGGTGTTCCTGATCGCCTCAACACATTTATAGGTCCAATTTCTTCAATAGACCAGTTATCCAACCAGAATTTACCTTCTTTGGCTCCCCATACACCTGCATAAACACGAACCTTTTCAAATTTTTGACTGTTAAAAATTATAGAAATTTTTCTCCAATCACATGTTGATGGAATATTAAAAGTTCTTGGTGCTAAATCTTTTTTATCCCCAAGAACCAGCATTTTAAAACAACCTTCTGGTTTTAAATTTTCTGTTTTTACCCAAATACTCATACGATAACATCTATAAGGTTTAACAGAAATTTCCTGCATTATTCTACCATGCCCATATGGATTCAAACTAAAATTTTCAAATCTAATAGAAGTATTACCACTTTTTTTTATTTCTTTTTCTACAAAACTTACTTCCCCTGGCTGATCATGAAAGTTAAAATTTTTAAACCTATTTCCTGTAAACTCTTCAAAATCACCATTTAAAATATTAGTATCTGCATCAGAAGTGAAAATTGCTTCATTCCCTTTAACAATAAAAAGTGCATTTTTTACTGGTAATCCTTCCGCAAGATATTTGTTATGGGATAAAATTCCACCGCCATATCCAATAGAAAAAACAGAAGGTATCAATTCAATATTTAATTTTTCACAATAATTTTTAATCTCTTTTAAATTCTTAAAATATTTATCATCTTTTTTACACAGAGAATCAAGGCCTGCAGAAAGTATAACTCCATTATAATTATTTTCTCTTGCCTCATTTAAAATATCTTTAATTTTCTGAATATCTTCTTCTCTTTGAAAGTTAAACCCAAAAATCCATAGAAATCTATTTTCAAAATTTTCACATTTTATAATATTTGGAATTAATAAAATTAAAAGTAAAAATTTTTTTTTCATTTAAAGATATGGACTCAAATATTCAATTGCTTTTTTTATATCTTCTATTTGTTTCTCTCCACTTATTTCTCTCTCTATTATTATTGGTCCTTTAAATCCTTTATTTTTAAGTCGTCTTATAAGAACAGGGAAATTTACCATCCCCTCTCCAATAGGAACCTCTATCCCAAGAGATTCATCTCTATTGGGCCAAAGTCCATCTTTTCCATGCATACTCTTCACATATTCTCCAAAGATTTCAACAGCATCTAATGGATTTGCTTTTCCATATAATATTAAATTTGCGGGGTCAAGATTTATTCCAACATTTTCCATCCCTATATCAATTATGGTTCTCTTTAAAGTTGATGGTAATTCCTGTCCTGTTTCAAAACAAAATATTTGATTGTTTTCTTTGCATTTTTTTACTACCTCTTTAATAATAGGAATGAAAGATTTATAAACAGGGTCTTCTTCATCATCTGGAATGAAACCTATATGGGAAACAATATAATTGACGTTCATTTCCTTAACAAAATCAGAAAATTTCAGAGATAATTTCAATCTTTCTTCTCTATATTTTTCTGCAACAAGCCCCATCGTAGAAGGTCCGTCTTTATTATTAAAAATCTGTCCTTTAAATAACATAAAAACAGAAAAAATTTCAATTTCAAATTTTTCTGCTATTTTCTTAATTTTATATGGATCAAAATTATCAATCTCTTCTGCAATAAACCCAATTTGACATAAAGACAATTTTAGTGATTTAACTTTATTAAAACTTTCTTCTAAATTTTTTGAACTAACTATTAATCCAAGTTTTATATCATCCATTTTATCTCCTTTTTTAATTACATTCTGGGATAAGTGGACCGGCTAATTCTTTTAAGAAAAATAGTTTCCCAGGTAAAGTTGGCATAAAACTACTTGGAACCCATATATCGGGTCCATATCTTAAAGTTACCCACAAACTCATTCCCTGCCACATCATACCCCTTCCAAGTGAACCATCAGCCCCTCCTATAATCTTATCTGCTTTTAAAAATATCCCAGGCCCAATCGTATTTGCAAAACATGGAACTAAAGTAGTTCTGCTTTTAAAACTTGTTATTGCATTTTGTTCTATTGTTAATGGATGTAATTTCGCTCCTAAACGATACTCCTGCTTTTTCCATTCTTCCTCTGATTTAAATTCTTCTGCAAAATGAGGTTCCCAAAAAGCAATATGAAAAACTCTTCCTATTCCAAATATTACAACAAGTTTTGCTCCTTTTTCTCTTAATTCTTTTATTTTTTCTGGATATTGAGGTAATAATTTTTTTGTTGCAAAAAATCTCTGATTTTTAGGAATAGTGAGATTTTCAAGAGGTCCATAAAATGCATTCTCCATAGCATTCTGAAAAGCCCCTGGATTATCCGGAGGTAATGTATTCCCTTCTTTATCACTCCATTCATCCATATTAAATCCCCATACATGCTTACAATCAATACCCCATTCTTTTAAAAAATAAACAGTCCATTTATACATCCCCATGGGTCCAACAGGTAAAATTAAAATTATATTTCTCCCTTCCTCTTTCGCCAAACATATCTCATAAGCAATCTCATGTCCCATTTTTACATTAAACTCCTCAAGTGTATCACAACAAATTGGAGTAAAATCCTTATGCCACCAACTTTGTCTCTCTGTAATTTTTTCTGGAGGATATGAACAACATTTTTCTATCTTTTTTAAATCCCATCCTTTAGGGAAAAAATTTTCAAGAAGAGAACCTTTTATTGTATCTATTAGGTTCATAAATACCTCCTTTTTTAATCATAAATATTTTTCAAAAAAAATAAATGCTTTTCTTCCACTAAACTGATGGGCCCCTTTAAATATATCTATATGTAAGTTTTGACTTGCTTTCAAAAATTTATAAATTTTTTTTATTTTTTTTAGTGCTTTCATTACTTCTGAGTATGTATACAAAGGGTCATTTTCTCCATATTCAATAAGTAAAGGTCTAGGTGCTATAAGACCAGCTATATCAGGTATATCAGCATATAAATAAATATCTGGGATATATTGACAAGGACAACACCCCCTTTCAATTAACATATCTTTAAAGTTATCAAAATATCCACTTATACATGCTGCTTTTATCCTTTCATCAATTGCACTCAAATAAAGAGTGAATGTTCCACCCCAAGAAAGACCAATGCATCCTATTCTATCCCTATCAATTTCTTCTCTTGATTGTAAATAATCTAATGCTCTTATACCATCTAATATTCTTAAGCCAACCATAATTTTACCAATTAACAAAAATGCTGTAAACATCCAACTACAATGTTCGCCATAAGGTGTTGTCTCTCCAAAACATCTTCCATCAGGAGCTAAAACAACATATCCCTTTTCAGCGAATTGATGTCCATAGTCATAATTTAAAGGTTTTATATATTGTTGTTTTTCTTTTTCATTTTTATAAATTCCGCAAACATCTACTTTCCCTCTTCCATGTCCATGCAAACATAAAAGTGCCTTATTTTTCTTCTTAAGTTTTTTGGGAATTAAAATATATGCAGGCACTAAAAAACCATCAAATGATTTAAAAAATATTTTTTCTCTTATATAACTTTTACAATCTACTCTTTCTATAACTTCTGCTTCCAATGGATAATCTTTTTTAATATCTATCCTTAGTAATTCCAACAATTTAGATTTTAATCCTTTTCGCCACTCTTCAAATTCTTCCATATCTTTACATTTAAATTCAAATTTCGGCTTTATATTTTCAACCTCTTTTCTTATATGCTCTAATACTGAAAATTTTACTTCCATATATCCTCCTTTTTTTGGTTCATTTTTTAGTTAAACTTTTGTATTTTTCAATTAACAAATTTTCCATTAAAAAAGTACTTTCTTTAAGCCCACCTTCCCTATATCTATATTTCCAAATTTTTTTAAATTCTTTTATAATCTCTTTTGAATCTTTAATTAATTTTAATAGAATTTTAGAATTGAAATTTTCTCTTTGATATTTTTCTATTATTAATTTTGCCCTTAAAAAAGAATGCTTTAATAGTTTTATTGCATGTTTAATTTCTATAGTTTCTAGTATGTTACTATCAACCTTTTTTAAATACTTTTCTATTTTTTTTATTTGTTTTTCAGCTTTTTTCAATCCCTCTTTCCCTATCCAAAAAGCCATTTGAGGCTTCCATTTTTTATCAGGAAACTCATCTAATTCTTCATGAAACAAATAAAAAAAAGGAGATCCATTTGAGGTATAAACACCCGAAGAAAATGAAACTTTACTTAGATCAATTAGAATTTTACTTAATAATAAATTTCTATTAAGTGCATATAATCCAACTATCTCTTCAATATTTACATCATAATTTTTTCTCCAACACCAAGAAACACCTGCTCCATACAAAAATCCTGGATAACTTATTGGTAAATGTTGCCAATGTCCATTATCTCCCCAATCAGTTATTAAATATCCTTTTGCATTATACCTTGAACCATTAATTGCAGCATTTAACAAGTTGACTCTACAGTTTTCCCAAATCCCACCGATTGAATTCCAAGAAGAAGTTCCAGGACAAACATAAAAATCAATTTTATTTTTTGAAAACATCTCACAACTTAAATAGAAAGGATGAGTGCTTGAATATCCCCATTCTAAAAGAGTTATATTTTTTGGTAAATCTTTAAATAAATTAGGATAATGCTTTATTACATCTGCCCATATTAAAATTTCTTCTTTGCCATATTTATTAGCAATATTTATTATTTTTAAAATAAAATCTAAATAAACTTTACCTTCTCCATACTTCTTAATTTCTTCTTTACTTCTAACTCCTAATTTTACTTCATCACAACCTATATTTACCTTATTGCTGGAAAAATTGGGGAGTAGTTGACTTAATAAATTTTCAATAAATGTAATAGAATTAGGGTCTGTAGGGCATAAAGCGGAGGGATTTTCAGGGTCTTCTGCTAAGTGTCTATATTCCTTAAGTTTGAGCCAACGATGTAAATGCCCAAAACAATTTTGATTTGGAACTAATTCAATAAACTTTTCTTTACAAAATTCATCAATTTTTTTTATTTCTTCAGGGGTAATTGGAGAAGAATTTTTCCAAACAATTTCATGTCCTTTATAGGCGAATGTGTGTTCTGTATAAAGTTGTAATTGATTAATTTTCCAAAAACTAAATTTTTCAATTAAATCATATAAAGTTTCCATTTTTGGTACCTTCCCTCTACTTATGTCTAACATAATTCCTCTATTTTCAAAATCAGGATAATCTTCTATATAAATAAAAGGTAGTTTGTCCTCTTTAAAATTTTGAAGAAGTTGTTTAAATGTTATTAATCCATAATTCAAACCTGCAATGTATTTACTTTTTATTTCAATTCCTTTTTCTCCAATATTTAAGATATATCCTTGGGATGGAATATTATCAGTATTATCACATATAATTAAGATCGCTTTTTCTTTTTTATCTCTGCAAATTTTTATATCTTTGGCATTAAAGAATTTACATAAATCTTTAAGTTTAAATATTAAAAATTTTTTTTCTAAATTTTTTTCAGGAAAAATAGAAATATTTAACAATTTATTTTCATCTATAAACTCAGACCTATTTATGATTTTTTTCCCAATGACTATTTTTCTTGGTTTAGGAAATATCTTTAACTCTCTTTCTATTTTTCTTATCATTTAAAATATATCGCTACTATATCTGGTTTTGAGACATCTAAATTAAATTTTATTTTTTCGCCCTCTTTCTTAAATTTCAATTCTCCAAATCTACTTGAAACAACCTTTTTTATTTCTTTATTTATATTTAAAGAACACTCAACATTCTTAACAATTTTTAAATATTCTTCTGGAATAGGACGCATAACCCATCCATCTATTACATATAATAATTTGCCATTAGGTATATCCATTAAATTACTATAAAGACCAGGTATGGAGAACTCCCAATCATTTTTTAAACCAGCATCATAAATCATCTCTGTAATTAATCTCCTTGTTTCTCTAGGATAATCAAATCTCATATGATTAGGTGACTTCCCTTCATTCAAATTGTAAACATATTGATAGTTGAAGTATGTCTGCCCTAAATTAGTTCCACATAATAATGCTTTACCTTTCCCAAATCTGTTTATAATTACTGCAGGAGCCCCATCTTCATATGTTCCAACTACTTCTCCAGTTGTAATACTTCCTATCTTTATTTTGGCACCATATACATTAATTTTATTCTCCGCTTTAAAAAAGTTCTCTTTTATAGTAATCTTATCTTTTATTGTTTTACTTCTATCGATCTCTTTTTTATCTAAAAAATCTATATCTAAACCACTTACTCCATAAATTTCTTCCAAATCAATTAAATTACTTCTTTGATTATACTCATCATAAAAACCAGACCCTATTTGTCCAACTAAATATCCCCCTTCCTTCACCCAATCTTTTATCTTCAAAAATGCACTCCTACTAACATTCGGTTCAACTAAATATAAAATTTTGTAATTCTTTAATATATTGTCTTCTAAGATGTCATATTCTGAAATAAGATCTACTGAAAAATAAGAATGTCTTAAAGCAGTATATACCGCTTGCCTTTCAGATAAAAAATAATATCCTAATGCTCCCATAGCATCAGAAGTACATGACACCAGCAAGGCTATTTTGGTCTCTGGATTCTTTGCATTATATACTTCTTCTTCTAAATTGGCTATTAATCTCGTTAAATCCGCTGCCTCCCTAACTGCATAGTCAACATTACACCAAATCGGACCTATTTGCCCAATTGGTCCATATAAGTATAATTGAATACCTTTAACATTATTCATTAATGCTGCAAATGCCTTCCCTGGTATATATTCACCCCCAACTAGTAAAAATTTCCTCGGTATATTCTTATTCCTTGTTGCACTTCTTACTACCGCCATACCAAAATCAATTTTACCTATCCCAAAATCCCAACCATATGTCCAATCTTCTAATTTCATGCCTGTGAATACATTCTCTCTATACAATTTATGAAAATCTATTGTACATCCAAGTACACCTACACAATTGTCATTACCTAAAAAACCACCTCTACAAGGACCTGCTTGAAAATTTGGACTTACACCCTCAACTTTAAAGTATTTATGTATTGCTTTTGTAACTCCTTTCCAAAATAAACATGTATAATGTTGTATGTATTTATGGGTCCAATAAAATAATCTGTTTTTATGTAAATCAAATATGTCTTCACTTTTCAATTGTTTCCTATCATCTAATGCAAATACCTCTTCCCAATCTTTCTTACCAAAAAATTCAGGTGTCAATTTATTCTTTTTTAAATATTCTCTAAAATCATTAAGAATTTTAGGTGTTTCATTTATTCTTTTTGCATTTGTGGCTGCTCCAGGTTCATCTGTACAGTTTCCATAAACATGCGGAACTAAATATTCCATATATGTCTCACCCTCTTCTAATCTTTTCTTCCGTCCTTCATATAATCTTTTGAAATAATCATCCATAATCCTTTCTATAGTTTCTTCTATTGTTTCTGCTTCATTCCAATCTAATTTAACATAAGGCCATAAAATATCTGTTGTGCTTAAAATATTATATTCTGAAAAAAATTCTTTAAAATTCACAGTCCCTAAATCCCATCTATCTATCCCATTTATTCCTAAATATCTTAATAATTCCCAAAAATTTTTTTCAATATCCTTTGGTAGATTTGCTAACTCATAATGCACCCAAACTGAAATAAAGATTTTCTTCAATGTGGGAATTGTCTTAAACTCTTTTTTTAATAGTTCCAAATCATATCTTATTATATCCTGGAAGGATAAAACATGCTTCATAGATTTTTCTTTCTCTTTATCAACCCAGCCTTTAGGTGGAATCCTTATATGAATAAACCCCCTTGCATCTGTTACTTCTTTTGTCTTATAAAATATCCCCTTCTCTGATTCTTCACTTGAAACCTCAACTTCTACATTGACATGTTTAAGAGGTTCATTGATCACTTTACCATTCGAATCTATTTTAACAGCACTAAAAATCGTTCTTAAATAATCACTACCCCCAGGGCCAGGATCTATTTTTAACCAAATAGTATTTGTTTTGCCTTTTAATGATAAAATAGAAGTTTCCTCTCTTTTTATTGATTCTGTCACTAATCCTTTATTTGTAATAAATCCAATTTTATGTGGAACCGAACCTACAGCAGGATTTGGATGAATCCAGAGAGTTTCTACTATATATGACTCATTCGTTAAAGGTTTCATCCTTACATATATTGGACCTTTAAAATCCTCGTAACTGTGTGTTTCTAACCACTCTTCTAAATAGGGATAATCACGAACTCCACCCATTAAGTTTAACAACACAAAAATAAAAATCAAAATAAATTTTTTCATTTTACCCTTTTTTTTACCTTATTACTATCGTTTCTGTTTCATCTATAGAAAAGTTTAAAATTGTCTTTCCTTTATCAAAAATTTTTTGTTTTATTGCATTACCACTTGATAAATATATATTTTTATCTTTAAGGTCTTCATTAATAACAACAAATACATTTAGGTTTTTCTTATCGCTCCAATTTATAAGCAGGATAACTTTACCATTTTTGGATTCTATAACACCATTTTCAATAAAACCTAATCCCTCATTCTTATCATTTTTAACATAAACATAAGGTTCCCCATTATATAAACTTCTAATAAATTCTCCTAATTTTTTTTCAAAATCTGTAGGCATAAAATGTGAAAAAGAAGTTTCCATATTTCCTCTATCAACAGGTCTTTTTGGGATAGCAGGATAAAAATAACTTAATCCAGGTAAAAACGCACAATAGATTATTTTTCCTTTTCCTACTTCTGTTATAGTAATAGCAGGTAATCCATTTTCAAAAAACCCTACCTCTTTACACCTTTTTGTGTCTTTTACTCTTATCCTACTTATTGCTCCAAAAACAGGTATATTAACCTTTTCATTATTAAGTTCTGTTATTTTTGTTATAGGGTTAGCAAAGGGTAAATCTTGTTTAATATAGTATACTTGACTTTCTTTTGGTTCAATTATTTCAAGATATTCAAAACCTAACAATTTTGAAATAATAGTATTTGATTTGTTATATTCATCATACATCCCAGTACCACAAACAAAAAACAATATTCCTCCATTTTGAAGATATTTTTCCATTTTTTTACTTACTTGATTAGATATATGCTTATCTAAAACAAATATAATCTTATATCTCATTACTTCTTCCTTTATAAAATCATCTTCATTTATTATGTCTAAAGGAATCTGTTGATTTTTAATTGTTATATACATAGCCCTTTTATTTGAAGCATAACTTCCTAAATTATTTTTCCATATATCTGCTGTTTCAGAAAATAATAATGCAACTTCTCCATCTTTGACTCTTCCTTCTTGAACAATATCCTCAAAAATTCCGTATTCATAAAAACTCCTTAAAATAATTTCATACATCTTATAATCATTTACATGATTCTCTGTATAAGCCAAGTAAACAGGGACAAATTCAAAAAGATTTATTACCTTCATACCATGAGCAAGCGATTGAAAAAATAATCTTTTCCACATACTTGGAATATTACCCGGTGTATGAGGCATAACATAGTAATGAATTTTCATCCAATCTTTCCCTTTTATTCCACTCCTAAATAAATCTAAATTTATACCATTCATCTGTGGTGAACCAACAGGAACTTGCCAAATATAATCTTCTGACCAGGGCATAGTCATACCCTCTTTTCTAAAACAATTTATCCATTTATAAGTTTCTCCTAAATATGAATGCTCATACCCACCATGATGGGGTGAAAAGTTGGCTCCTATCCCAGCATTTGGTAAAAACTTTCTAAATACATCTGTAACTTCTTTAATTTTATTTATGCCAAAATCATGTTGAAATTTTTTGGACCAATAATAGATTATAGGTTCATTTTTCATTGTATCTTGGTCAACTCCAAATTTAACCTTATCCCAACTATCTTTTTTAAAATCTGTAAAATCTAATCCTTGAGATTTTAAATATTCAATAAATTTTTCCTCAACATCTTTTTTTGAAGGGTATGGTAATGATATTTCATCCCCTAAACTAACTACTAATACTTTTTTTCTCTCTTCCTCTGATAGTTTCTCACACCATTGTATAGCCCTATTAACATCCCATCCATGAGCAATAATAAAAACTCCCCCTTCTTTTTTAATGCCATAAATTTCAAAAAACTCATTTATAGTATTTGCTAAAATTAATGTTTTTTCAGGTTTTTTGCCATGTGGTTTTAAATTTTTTATATAATTAACTAATTTCTCTTTCTCTTCATCAACTGTGTTGAGTTGTTTTATATATCTTAAATTTGCAAGTCCATTGAAAACAATTGATTTATCTGCATCTATTTTTACTTTTCTTATGGACTCAATTTTACCAGTCGCATCCTTAATACCTATCTCTATTTCACAAGTCTCATTCTTTGAAGATATTGTAAATTGTCCATCATTTAATGTGTCCATAATTCCACCAACTTCAATCCAATCTGTTTTTTCTCCACCCGCTACTTTAATTGTAGGTTTTTTATATATTCTCATATGAACCCAATAAGGAGAATGCTCCTGAAAAGTCAAATTTATTGTTGCTTCTTTAGTTCCTTTGTTCTCTACTTTTATCCACACATCATCTAATTGTGTTAACCAACCATCTAACGGTAAATAACTTTCTTTTTGTATCCTGTTTTTAACTTGTTCCTCATCTTTTGTTATTAGTATAACATCTATATTCCTTTTTGCAGCAGGTTCAGGCTGTTTCCCTCCTATTAAAGAAATTTTATAATCACCTTTAACTAAATCTACATATGCATCATGCCCTTCCCATACTATATTTTCAACTGCGCCCCAATCAAACGCTATTTCTTTTTGCAATCTATACCATGGCCATATCTTTAAATTCTCCATATCCCCATAAACTCTATCAAATATTACATTGCCCTTTTGTTCTATTCTTATTCTAAAAATAGTATTAAATCTATGGACTCTTTCATATCTACATAAAACTAAATATTTCCCATCCTCTTGAACCCTAATTTTTAAACTTGCTATTGACTCTTCACATGTTTCTGGTAAAGATATAAATCCTTTCCTTGAAAGAAAAGTATTTGCAAATGTAGCACAAAAATAGTTCTCACCCCAATCTTTTGACTCCCATTTCCCTTTTTCTACTTTAAATTCCTCTCCCTCACATATAATACTTCCATCTGGTAAAGGCAAAACTATGTAATCTTTTCTATATAACCTGGCTTTATGAAACTCCCCAAATAAAGCAAAATCTAATAACAAACATAACAAAATTAATAACTTCCCCCTTCCCCTTTTTCTATAATATGCCATTTTTTACCTCCTATTTAAAATCTATTCTATAAAACGTTTCATATTTAAAATTTAATATAAAATAAAAATTTGTCAAATTTCACAAAAATAAAATTTATACCCTCATTTTTACACTGTTTCTTATTATTAACTCAGGAACAAAATATTTACTCCTTTTATTTTCTTTTTTATCTTCTATAAAATTCAAAATTAATTCAAAAGCATATTTTGTTATTTTTTCAACAGGTTGTCTTACAGTAGTAAGAGGTATCAAACTATATTTTGCTATATCACTATCGTCAAAACCAACTACTGAAATATCATCTGGAATCTTTATTCCGTTTTTAATTGCTATATTAATTAGATGCACTGATATATAATCATTGCTAACAAAAATTCCATCAATTCCCTTATCAAAAATCTCAAAAGATATCCTTTTAATTTCTTCTAAATTTTTATCATCATTAATTTCAAAAATAAAATCTTCACAATAATTTAAGTTATATCTTTTCAATGCTTTTTTATAGCCAAAAAATCTTTCCCTAATAGTGTAATAATTTTTGTTTCCTGAAAAAAAACCTATTTTTCTATGGCCTGTTTTTATTAAATACTCTGTTGCAATATAACCACCTTTTCTATAACTGGTTGAAACAAAATATGTTCTTACTCCTTGAACTTTTGTAATAGTAACAATAGGGAAATTTATTTTGAGTAACCTTTTTAAAAAATTGTTTTCACTTTTAATTCCGGTTGGTATAAGAATTATTCCATCAACATTTCTATTATAAAATTCCTCTAATATCTTTTCTTCTATTTCGGGATTTGACTTTGAATATCCAATAATTAAACTATATCCTTTTTCCCAAGCCAATTCCTCAAGAATTTCTATATCACTTAGTGTAACACCTATATTTAAAATAGGTGCAATAAATCCTATTGTATTTGTTTTTCGCTTCCTTAAACTTCTCGCAATCAAATTAGGTTTATATCCAAGTTCATATACTACTTTAAATACCTTTTCTCTTGTTTTTTTACTAGCAAAACAATTCGGGTTGTTATTTAGTATTGCTGAAATTGTAGATACTGATAGATTTAATTTTTTACTTATTTCTTTTAAAGTTACTCTTTTATAAGTCATTTTATTATTAATTAACCATCAAATTCTTTTAAATTATATGCACATAAAAAAGTTTTTGTCAACATTTCGGAATTCCTGAAAAAAATTATTAAACCTATTTTGACAAAGTTTCCAATATATAACTCCAAAAGGGACTATCCCATTGAGTATTAAAAGAGCAATAAGTAATAAATCTATAACCTACATTCCTAACTTATATAACTGAATTATCACAAAAAAGGACATTTATTCCTTCAGGTAATCTACTATAGATTTCTTTTCAAAGGTGATTAATAAAAGCATTATTTTGGTCTATAATAGAAAAGCATCTGAAGACAAGTATAAAATTTGCTTTTGCTATTCTTGATAATCTTCAATTTAAAAATTGTGCGTTAGTAGAAACATTTAATGCATAGTGTGAATGAGGCGTCCCACAAGTAGGGTCATTCATAATTGTACTTGTAGTTTCAAATCTCTGTCTAAAATAATCAAGATGAACTAATCTATGTTTTTGGCTCTAAATTTAACGAAACTTGGATAGAATAAAAGTTCTGGATTTTTTAAGTATTTAGAATTCCTTTTCTCCATCTCATAACTAATAATCCAAAACCATAATATAGACCGTCACGTTGTCCTATCCCTCTAGTCCATATATATAACAAGTATATAAATAAAAAGGAATTCTTGCATAAAGTGGTATATAATCATCCAAGTCTAAAATATAAATATGAATAGTGACTCCTATCTGTTTTAAGTTACTCATACATTCCTTCTTGCTCTCTTTCGCTTCAGTTAAAATAGGTGAGGTAAGACCCACAAGTATCGCTATCATAGCAATTACTATAAGGAGTTCTATTAAAGTAAAACCATATATCCTTCTTCTCATCTTTTACCCTCTTTTTTAATATCTAGAATTTCTAAAAGAAAACCAATGATGTAGGCCTTTATAATTACCATCTATTAGTATAAATATCCTGTCCCTTTTCTAAGACAGGTATAAAAACAACAGAATTATCAACAAATAAAACATTTATACCCAATACTTTATGATTATGTTTTTCCGTTAATCTTCTACCCAGTGACATACCCATTTTCATCAGGTGTAATTTCCCAAAAATAACTCGTATAACTATCATGCCCTTCCGACCCATCTTGTCATACTCAGGAATTTGTCTGTCAGCAGCCAATCCTAAATCAGCATCCGTGTCCTCACTACACCCAGTCCCAACTCTTTGTGAAGGAACTACCCAAAATCTTACCGTAGGCGAAACCAAAGTTGTCCAAGCACTATATGCATAAGAACATTCCCAAGTAAATCATTGTAAACACGTTTTCCATTCCCTAAATCATGAGGCGGGGAAGTACCATTGTAATTAATATATATTAAGTGCTTGACCTATTTGTTTTAAATTTGATGTACAGGTAGACATCCTTGTTCTTTCTCTTGCTTTACTTAATGCAGGGAGAAGCAAACTTGCCAAAATAGCTATTATAGCAATAACTATAAGCAATTCAATCAATGTAAAACCTTTATTTCTCATATTTTCACCTCTTTTATAGATACAAATTGTTTCATATTTTTCTACCACACAATTTTATTCTACCTCTAAAAAAATTTGTCAAGTTATAAATTAATTAGTATTTTGATTTATATCAATTTAATTTTTGAGAATTCTGAAATTTTGACTTATTTATTTATAAACTTTAAAATTAAAAGAATGTATAAAATAAAAACAAGAAATGAAGATAAAATTAGGTATCTTGGTGAATTAGGAGTTTTTGATGTAAGTGATTATATTTATCAAAAAGAAAGTTATAATTCTTTTATATATCCCTCTGTATGTAAAGGTAAAATAGTTAAACTTTTCAAAGTCCTTTTTTCAAATAATTGTATTTTTAACTGTTTATATTGTGCAAACAGAAGGGATAGAGATTGTCCAAAATATAGATTTGAAGTTAAAGAACTTGCAGAAACCTTTTATTATATGTGGAAAAAAAATATAGTTGAGGGTTTTTTCCTTTCTTCTGGAATTGATAATGATGTAAATGAAACTGAAGAAAGAATGATTGAAGTTGTAAAAATTTTGAGAAAGAAATTTGGATATCCTGGATATATACACCTTAAAATTTTACCAGGAGTTGATGAGCATTTGATTAAAAAAGCAATTTTATATGCTGATAGATTATCTGTAAATATGGAAACAATCTCATCATTTCATTTAAAAAGAATATCTAATGAAAAAAACTTTAATAATACACTTTTAAGGACACTTAAAAAACTTTCATATTTAAGTTTTGAATTTCCAATTAAATATGGAATAACTACTCAAATTATTGTAGGTGCTGCTGATGAAAAAGATAAGGAAATTTTGAATTTTTCATATTCATTATATAAAAATTTTAGATTGAAAAGAGTATATTATAGTGGATTTATTCCTGTAATAAATACACCTTTTGAAAATAAAAAACCATGTTCAGAAAAAAGACAATTTCGTTTATATCAAGCAGACATTCTAATAAGAAAATATAAATTTTTACCTTCTGAAATCCTTTTTGATAAAAATGGAATTTTATTTCTCAATAAGGATCCCAAAGTTTTATGGGCTGAAAAAAATGAAAGTTTTTATCCAATTGAAATAAATAAAGGAGATTTTTATCAACTTATAAGAATTCCTGGGATTGGGTTAAAAACTGCCAAAAAAATATTAGAAATTAGAAAAAATACTAAAATTACATCAGAAAATATATTAAAAAAAATTGGTATACCATTGAAAAAAGTAGCACCATATATTCTAATTAACGGGAAAAAGATAAAAAAATTAGAAAATGATATAGGGGTAGAAGAAAGTAATTCAACAATTTTTGATGATGTTGTTTAAAAAAGTAAATTTGACAAAGATCTTTAAATGATTATAAAATTAAAACATGCAAAACAAAGATAAAACGGGTTTATCTGCTCATAGTTTAAATATTTTTAGAGAATGTGAAAGATGTTTTTATCTTCAGATAAAATATAAAATTTCAAGACCAAGAGGACCAATCCCTTCAATTGCAACTGGAATTGATTCTCTTATAAAGGACTATTTTGAATATTTTAGAAGAAAAGATAAACTTCCTCCTTTTCTTGAAGGTAAAATTAAAGGAAAACTCATTACAAATCTTAAAAAAACTTATTATTATGATATAGAAAATTATAACAACTATTATTTATGGGGACACCTTGATGAAGTAATAGAACTTCCAGATGGTCTTTTTATACCTTTAGACCATAAAACAAGAGCAAGTTTACCATCCGATGAACCACATGAAGCATATAAATTTCAACTTGGGATCTACTCCTTACTTTTAAAAAAAGAAAATAAAGGACAAGAAGTTAATTATGGTTATCTCATTTATTATTATCCTGAAAAGAAACTAATAGATTATGAAGCAGAGGAAATTAAAAATATAATAAATTTTAACTTTGAAGTAAAAAAAGTTAAACTTGATGAGGGGAAATTTAATTTAGATGAAATTAAAGAGACAATTATAAAGGCAATTGAATGTATTGAAACGAATAAAATTCCATCGAGTGGACAAAACTGTGAGTTCTGTCAGTGGATAGAAAATACAAAAATTTATTATATTGAAAGTTCTGAAGAGAGAAAACAAGAGATAGATTTATTAAAAGATTCTAATGAAAAAAAACAAAATTCAGAAGAAGAAACTACTTTAGTTTTACCTGAAGAAGGAAAAAAGAAGAAAGAAAAAAAGGAAGAAAAATATCCAGACCTTTTTAATTTTTCTTAATAGATCTATAAAACGAATATATAAAAAGAATGATTATAAAACTCCAAGAAATTCCAAGCATAAACCAACCACTAACTCTCAATTTTCTCTCCCTTTTTATCCCATGAAATTTTCACAAGTATACATAACACAATAAAAAGCAAAATGAGTATAATTCTTGTCATTAATACATAGGGAAGATTTTCTTTAGGTATATTTCTTAGTAATAATATAGGAATAGCATCTTGAATTATCCAGAAAATAAGTATGCAAATTAAAAATAAAGGTGTTATATACTTAATTATAAACTTATAAAAACTGGGTAATTTTATATCTGAACCAGAGTGCATTTCTTCCCATGCTTTTTCCATCCCAAATACCCAACCAAAAAGAATTGTCTCAACAGTAGCAAAAACAACAAGTGAAAAAGTCCCTCCCCAGAAATCAAGTTCATCAACTACCCCTTTTGAAAGAAAAAGAATAGAAAGATGAGATAATAAAAAACAAATAATGCCAAAAATAAAAACACTTTTTCTTTTAGAAAGATTAAATTCATCTTCCAAAAAAGCAATGGCAGGTTGTGCAAGAGAAATTGAAGACGTAAGTCCTGCAAGAAAAAGTAGAAGAAACCATAAAATTTCAAAAATTTTACCAAACGGTATAGATTTCAAAATTAAAGGCATTGTTACAAAACCAAGATTAAATGTGCCCTGATTAGCAATTTCTTTAATTCCAATTGGACCAAAGAAAACAAAAGCAGCAGGTATAACAATACTCCCACCTAAGATTACTTCAGCAAATTCATTTGCACTCGCACTTGTAAGTCCTGAAAGTAAGACATCATCATCTTTACTTAAATAACTTGCATAAGTAAGAATAACTCCAATTCCTACACTTAAAGTAAAAAATATCTGACCTGCTGCTGAAAGCCAAACCTTTGCATCTTTCAATAATGAAAAATCTGGATTCCATAAAAATCCAAGACCATTTAAAGGAGACCAATCAGGATTAGATAAATTTCTTAAACTCATAACTCTAAAAACCAATATAATTGCAAAAACAAAAAGTGTTGGCATGGCAATTTTACATACCTTCTCAA
Source organism: bacterium (assembly GCA_026416755.1). Classification (GTDB taxonomy): domain Bacteria; phylum Ratteibacteria; class UBA8468; order B48-G9; family JAFGKM01; genus JAMWDI01. The sequence continues at coordinate 18,747 of JAOAEP010000061.1, forward strand.
TTCCTTTTTTAATACCAAAAAATACAATTAAAAGATTAATTGCAAATGTTATTAAAAAGAAAAAATATGCTGGTAAAATAGAAGAGAAATATTGATTTTTAACTACTCCTTGGTATGCCTGTAAAAATGATATCATTTCTTCTTTAGTAGAAATAAGAGAAAAATCACTTCTTAAAGGGAACACCATATAAGCAAGAAGCCATGACTCAATATAGATATAATAGATAAAAATAGCAATAGGTCCAAAAATCCCTATAACTCCAAAATATTTAATAAATCTATTTTTCTTCCATAAAGAATGAAATATCCCAGGTGCTGTTCCATGTCCAAACCCACCTCCAAATCTTCCTATTGTCCATTCTATCCACATTAAAGGTATCCCAAGAAGAAAAAGAGAAATAAAATAAGGAATCATAAAAACACCACCCCCATTTTTAACTGCCTGAGCAGGAAACCTCAAAAAATTACCAAGTCCAATAGCACTCCCTGCTACTGCAAAAATAACTCCTAATTTACTTCCCCATTTTTCTCTATTCATTTTTATAATTTAAGGGCTTTTAAATATTCCACACACCTTTTATATCCTATTTCCTTATCCTTCCCTTCGTATTCAATACACCATACCCCATTATAATTATTCTCCTTTAAAATCTTTATTGCATCAATTATTGGAATTTCTCCTTCGCCAAAAACTTTTCCAATATAATTTTCTCTACTTCCAATCCCATCTTTTAAGTGTGTATGAATTGTATATGGAGCTATTGCTTTATATATCTCTAAAAGTTTTTCAACTGGATATCCATACCATCTATAATTCATTGTATCAAGATTTGCACCAAGAAATTTTGATTTTACTTTTTCAAAAATTTCAATTTGAAATTGATAATCATTTGTTATAATTCCATGATTATCAAGAGCAAGATAAACATTTTCTTTTTCTGCAACTTCAACACTCCTTTTAATCCCTTCTAAAACTAAATCCTTATATTTTGAACTTTCAACACCTTCTTTGGGCCATCCACCATCTATTCTTAGTTGATAACATCCAATCTCTTTAATTTTTTTGCATAATTTTTCTATCAAATTAACCTGATTTAAAAGTTCTTCCTTTGTTTTCTGAACGAAATCATTTCCCGCTGTTACTTGTGACACCTTTATATTATATTTTTTTAAAAGTAATTCTGCTTCTTTAAGGTATTTATTATAGATCTCAATATATTCAACAGAGTTTTCTTCACACCAATTTAAAATATCTTCTAAATTTACAAAAGAAAAATTATAGAAAATTATTCCAATTTTTTCCATCTTCCCTCCTCTATTTTAAACTTATTTTAATACATTTTTTGGAAAATTTAAAATTTTTAGATTATAATATTTTAATGCTATACATAGTTGCAACTCCTATTGGGAACATAAAAGATATAACATTAAGAGCGATTGAAATTTTAAAAGAAGTTGACTTAATACTATGTGAGGATACAAGAGAGACGATAAAACTTTTGAATTATTATGGAATAAAGAAAAAACTTTTAAGTTATTATAAAGATATTGAAAAAAAAAGAGTAGATAGGGTAATTGAATTACTAAAAGAAGGGAAGGAAATTGCACTTGTATGTGATAGAGGAACTCCTGGGATTTCAGACCCTGCATATGTACTTGTTAATGAGGCATATAAGAATAACATAAAAGTAATTCCAGTCCCAGGACCCTCTGCTTTGACAGCAAGTTTAAGTATTTCTGGTTTTCCTTTAAAAAATGTATATTTTATAGGATTTATTCCAAAGAAAGAAAATGAAAAAAAGAAAATTTTTGAAAAATTTAAAGAAGGAAATGAAACAATTATATTTTTTGAATCAGTT